>JAFOGE010000105.1 GCA_017386965.1 Clostridia bacterium | reverse complement strand
GTGAGGGCTCTTTTTTGCTGTCGTTCCTTTCACACGAAGCCAAGGGCAGAACCATCATCAAGCACAGCAAAAGGGCGAGAATTTTTTTCATGAATGACCTCCTGGATTTTGTCTTCTGATGTCAGTATAGCATGGTGAAAAAATCCTGTCAATAGGGTGGGGAAAATATTTTTTTGGAGGCTTTTTTTGCTGCCTCAGTGGGGGAAAAATAACAAAAAGGAGCAAAATGCTCCTTTTTGTCGGTGGGGGGATGAGGACTTGAACTTTCCGCGAGCGCCCTCCAAAGATTGCGAGAAGGGGAAAGCCATTTCGGCGCTTTGGCGTTTTCTTGCGATCTCGACGCGCGCATTTCGCAGGCAAAACCGAAAACGCGGTGGGATTCGGCGTGACCAATCACCAAAATGAAAAAAGCAGGACACCGATTGGTATCCTGCTTTTTTGGTGCGGGTAAGAGGACTTGAACCTCCACGAAGTTGCCCCCACTAGAACCTGAATCTAGCGCGTCTGCCAATTCCGCCATACCCGCAGGTGTTCGTTGCTCGAACATATGAGATTATACCATATCCGTCCTCGTTTGTCAATACCTTTTTTTACTTTTTTTCATGAATTTTTTTGAATTTTTTTGAAAAAAAGGGGCAAAACCTATTGCATTTTTGTTTTCTTTATGTTATAATACTTTTGTTTGCCGTGCATGCACGGCCCCGATGTCAAAGAACATCAAATATTTTGAAATGAGGTACACTACAATGAAAGACGGAATCCATCCTAATTACGAAACTTGCTCCATCAGATGCGCTTGCGGTGAAGTGGTTGAAACCAAGTCCACCAAGGGCGGCGACCTGAGAGTAGATATCTGCTCCAAGTGCCATCCCTTCTTTACCGGTAAGCAGAAGTTTGTTGACGCCGGCGGACGTGTTGACAAGTTCAAGAAGAGAATCGCTTCCTTCCAGAAGTAATTCAGGATTTCTTTTTCTGATCACAGGCAAGTTGCCAAGCGGCGGCTTGCCTGTATTTTTCGATTGTTCATCCCCGTCCGCCATTCGGAAGGAGGTATTATCCCTATGGAATACGAAATTACAAACGCCGTTCTCGTTGCTCTTTGTGCCGAGAACGAAACCGTTTCGGACTGTGAAAAGAGTCTGGATGAGCTTGCTCGTCTGCTCGAAACGGCGGGAGGCACTTGCTTTGCAAAGCTGATCCAAAGCAAGGCAAAGCCCGATCCCCGTACCCTCATCGGCTCGGGAAAGGTACAGGAGCTTTCGGCACTCTGTCGCGGAAACGAGATTCCGCTCGTGGTCTTTGACTCTGAGCTTTCGCCCTCTCAGATCCGTAATCTGGAGGACGACATCGGCGGCGACGTCCGCGTGATTGACCGCTCGGTTCTGATCCTGGATATTTTTGCTCTGCACGCCGTTACACGCGAGGGAAAGCTGCAGGTTGAGCTGGCACAGCTCAAATATACCGCCCCCCGCCTTACGGGGCAGGGAAAGGATCTTTCCCGTCTTGGCGGCGGAATCGGCACGCGCGGTCCCGGTGAATCCAAGCTGGAGTCTGACCGCCGTCATATGAAGCATCGTATTGTTGCTTTGGAGGAAGAGCTTCGCGTCTTGGAAAAGAACCGCAAGACCATGCGCGCGGCGCGTGACCGAAGCGGTTTGTTCAAGATCGCCATTGTAGGCTATACGAATGCCGGAAAATCCACGTTGCTCAACGCGCTTACCGATGCGGGGGTTCTTGCTGAGGATAAGCTTTTTGCGACCTTGGATCCCACCACCAGAAAGATGGAGCTTTCCTCCGGGGAGAGCCTTCTTTTGACCGATACCGTCGGTCTGATCCGTAAGCTGCCGCACCATTTGGTCAAGGCCTTTCGCTCCACGCTGGATGAGGCGGTCTATGCGGATGCCCTCATGATCGTGATCGATGCCGCTGATCCGGAATTTCGGGAGCAACTCGGGGTTACGGAGCAGCTTCTTGAGGATCTTGGGGCCGCAGGAAAGCCCACGATCTACGTGCTGAACAAGTGCGATCTCGGTGCTGCCTCCGCCTTTCCCATCGGAGTGCCCACAGAGCATACACACACGGTTGCCATTTCTGCAAGAACAGGACAGGGCTTGGACCGCCTGGCCGAGCTGCTTGAGCAGATCCTGCACGAGGGCAAGCGCCGCGTAACCTTCCATATCCCGAATTCGGAGGGGGGCGCATTGAATACGCTCTATCGATTTGGCGCAGTTGAGTCGGTCGATTACGGTCCTGACGGAATGACCGTTGTTGCAACGGTAGATGCAAAGACGTACGGAATGCTCCGCCGCTTTGATCCCGCCTATCGGGAGGAAGCGGAGGACTAACGCAAAGGGAAGGAGAATCACCATGTCGGAATCGGTGCTTTATACCACGCTTGCGGGTGAGGGTGAGGCGGAATTTACCGAGAAGAAATCGGTCTTTATCGGTCATGCCGCACCTGTAAAGAGTGAGGAGGAGGCGCAGGCCTTCGTCAAAAAATACCGCAACCAATATATGGATGCGCGTCATAACGTCTGGGCCTATCTGATGAAGGGCGAGATCGTTGCCCGCTATTCCGACGATGGAGAACCGCAGGGAACGGCAGGCGTTCCCGTGCTGGATACCATTCGCAAGTCCGGCGTGACGGATGCCGCCGTTGTGGTTACGCGCTACTTCGGAGGGATCCTTTTGGGTGCCGGCGGACTTGTGCGTGCCTATTCGCACACGGCTCGTCTTGCTCTGGAGGCCGCGAGGATCATCACCTACGAGCAGTACGACGTATTGGAGTTGAATTGCTCCTACTCGGATTATCAGCGCTATTCTGCAGAGCTTCCGCGATTCGGCGCGGTGATCGACGATACCCTTTTTACGGATCGCGTCAAGCTTCTGTTTGCTGTCAAAAGCACGGTTACGGAGGGGCTTTCCTTGAGGATCCGCGAGATGAGCGGAGGACGTGACGAGCTTGTCTTTCGCGAAAAGCGCTTTGATTACCGTTAAAGCCGTTCTGCATTCTTGTATCATTGAAAAAGAACGTTCAGAGATCTTCTATGCCTTTTGGCAAGGGATCGCTGAGCGTTCTTTTGGTTTATGGATAGAGTATGTCAGGAATTTTTCTGCACGGAAGAGGCGGGCGCGGTCTTGCGTAAGCGGCGATACACCAAAATTCCGACAAGGGGAAAGAGAGAACCGATCAGAAGGCCTGCCTTCATGCCGACCTGCTCCGTGGAAAGGGAAAAGAGGGAGGCAAGCTGTTCGCCAAGCGCACTCGCCGATATCGCATCCGTAGCGATTCCGACGAGCTGAGGCCCAATCGATGCACCAAGGTCGCCGCCGGCTGCCATGATCGCATAGATGAATACGCCGCCCGCTGGGAATCGATCGGCAACGACGATCAGGCTTCCCGGCCACATCATGGAGGTGCAAAGTCCGGTCATCGCACAGGCGAGAAGTCCGATCAGAGGGATCGGAGAGAGGGCGGCCAGGAGATAGCAGACGGTAGCACCGATCGCTCCGAGGTAGAGGACGGATTCGATCCTCCTTCCGCGCTTGGCATAGAGCGTGCGTCCGATTCCAAGCGTCAGGCCGAACATGGCTACGCCAAAGATGTCGCCCCAAACCTTCGGGATGCCGAGGGAACATTCGAGATAGCCGGAGCTCCACTGGGCCATGGTGCATTCAGCGGCACCTCCCAGAAAAATGGCGAGGATGCAGATCCACAGGCTCTTGTTACGAAGCATCGCCAGAGCGCCCGATACGCGCTCCGTTGTTTGCATTTTGGGAATCTCTGCACCTGCAAAGAGGATCGTTCCGCAAAGCGGGATCACGCAGAGCAAAAGGGCGAGGATCTGCCAGGATGCTTGCCCTGCAAGACGAAGAAAGAGCGTGCAGAAAAGAACGGTCGCCACGGATCCCCAGGCATAGACCGAATGGAGCTTGCTCATCTCGCGCTCCGGATTCTTGGCAGGCAATGCCGCAATCAGGGGGCTGATGAGGACCTCGGCAAGGCCTGAGGCAGAGGAAAAGATGACGGTTCCCAACAGACGACCGAGATAGATGTTTCCGGGAAAGAGCAACGGGGCGGCGGCGTAGAGCAGAAGCCCGAGGATGGAAAGCACGGGCGTTAAGCGCACCGTTGCGGGAATGTTAAATTTGTGAGAAAAGAAGGAAAAGAGCAGATCCACTCCCAGCTGGGTGCAGAAGTTGACCAGGACCAAAAGTCCCAGGAGTGAGTAGGAGATGCCGTAGAGGCTGCGGAAGGTCAGAAACAGTAGAGGCGACAGATTGCCGAGGATCGCCATCGTTACGTTTGTGGCGTAGCAGCCAAGCTTTACACGCAGATGTGGATGCTTCAAAGGAAAGCCCCTTTCGTTTGAAAAATGCTCCTTCAAGTATAGCATAAAAATACGAAAAAATCAACTTTTTTGCGCAGAAAAAAGTATTTTGCGTTTTTTTTGCGTATATTATAGTTAGTAGAAGTAAAATACTGTCGGCAGGAGGTTTTTCATGGGCAGCATCTGTGAGGTTTTCTTAGCAAGAGAACGTGATACCCTCTCCAAGCACGCCTTTTTGACAGAAAATACGAAGGGGCGGGAGCATCCGTATAATCCGAGTGATATGCGCACAGAATTTCAGCGCGATCGTGACCGCATCATTCATTCGCAATCCTTCCGTCGCTTGATGAACAAGACGCAGGTCTTTCTCGCACCGCAGGGAGATCATTATCGTACTCGTCTGACACACACGCTGGAGGTTACGCAGATCGCGCGTATTATTGCGCGCTCCCTGCGTCTGAACGAGGATCTGACCGAGGCTGCGGCTTTGGGACATGATCTGGGGCATACCCCCTTTGGTCATTCGGGTGAGGATGCCATGCAGGAGCTTTACTCCAAGGATTTCACGCACTACAAGCAGAGCTTGCGCGTGGTCGAAAAGCTGGAGCGCGACGGCAAGGGGCTGAATCTGACGTGGGAGGTCCGCGACGGAATCGTGAATCATACCGGACGGCATCTTGCCGCTACGCTGGAGGGCGTTATCGTCAAGTTTGCCGACCGTATTGCCTACATCAATCATGACATCGATGACGCATGCCGTGCGGGGATCCTGCATCCCGAGGATATTCCGAAGGAGCTTCGCGAGGTGCTTGGCGAAACGCACAGCAAGCGCATTAACACGATGGTGGCATCGGTCATCGAGGCCAGCACCGATCGCAAGGAGATCGCAATGCTTCCGCACGTTCAGGAGGCGACCGACCGCTTGCGTGCCTTTCTGTTTGAAAACATTTATACCAGCCGCATCGTAAAGGGTGAGGAGGGAAAGGCAAAGGAGATGCTTGGGCAGCTGTTCATGCATTTTGCCGATCATCCGGAGGAAATGCCGGAGCTGTATCGCAGGAACGTCGAGGAAGAGGGCGTCAAGCGTTGCGTTTGTGATTTTATTTCGGGCATGACCGATCGGTATGCCATCGAAACCTATAAAAAATTGTTTATTCCGCATGTTTGGAGTCTTTGACGGCGGAGAACGGAAAGGAGCGTTGCCGCAGAATGCGATTTTCGGATAGCTTTGTGCAGGAGGTCGTGGACCGTACGGATATTGAGGAGCTGATCGGTCGATACGTCACCCTGAAGCGCAGCGGCTCCAATCTGATGGGCTGCTGTCCCTTCCACAGTGAAAAAACACCGTCCTTCTCGGTTTCTCCATCCAAAAAGCTCTTTTTCTGCTTCGGCTGCCAGGCCGGAGGCAGTGTGATCACCTTCGTTCAAAAGGCAGAGAATCTGGATTTTCCGGAGGCGGTGGAATATCTGGCAAATCGCGCGGGCATTCCGCTCCCACGGGAGAGCGAGGATCCTACGGCACCCAAGGGGGTGTCCCGCAAGCGCGTTTTGGATATGAACCTGGAGGCTGCACGCTTCTTCCGCGCCTGCTTGTTTGATCCCGCGGTCGGCGGAGAGGGAATGCGGTATTTCCGTGAGAATCGCCGCATGAGTGAGGCAACGGTCAAGCATTTTGGACTTGGCTTTGCGCCAAATAGCTTTAACGCATTGACCGATCATATGCATCGGCTTGGGTATTCGGATGAGGAGCTGATCGCGGCTTGCCTGTGTGGCAAAAGCCAAAAGACGGGAAGGGCATACGATTATTTCCGTAACCGCGTGATCTTCCCAATCATCGATCCGTCCGGCAACGTGGTTGCCTTCGGCGGACGTGTGATGGATGATTCCAAGCCCAAATACCTGAACTCCTCCGATACGCCTGCCTTTAAGAAGAGCCGCCATCTTTTTGCCTTGAATTTTGCAAAGAACGATTGCGCAGAGCGCATGATTCTGTGCGAGGGCTATATGGACGTGATTGCTCTGCACGCTGCCGGATTTTCCTCTGCGGTAGCAACACTTGGTACGGCGATCACACCGGAGCATGCGAGGATCTTCGCCAAGTACACAAAAAAGGTCATTATTTCCTACGATTCGGACGAGGCCGGGCAAAACGCTGCCAAGAAGGCAATGCGCATTCTCGGAGAGGTCGGAATGGACGTTCGCGTTCTCAGGATGAACGGTGCCAAGGATCCGGACGAGTTTATTCGCAATTTCGGAGCCGACCGCTTCCGGCGCTTGCTGGAGGAGAGCAAGACGGGCTTTGAATATCAGGCGGAGCGTGTGCTTGCGCAATATGACCTTGCGATCGGAAGTGACAAGATCAAGGCTTCCGGGGATCTTTGCTCCATCATTGCGGAGTATTGGTCTGCGGTGGAGCGAGAGGTATATCTCTCCTATGCTTCGCAGAAGCTCGGGCTTCCCGTAGAGGTCTTGAAAAATTCGGTGGAGCAGATCCGCCGCAAGAATAAACGGGAAACGGTTGCCCGCGAGAGCAGAGAAGCGCAGGCATCCCTCAAGAATTTCGGGGACCGTATCAATCCGGAGGCATCGTCCGATCCTCGCGCAGTGGCAGCGGAGGAGGCAGTGCTGGGATTGTTGATCCTCTTTGAGGAGTACCGTTCTGCTGTTGAGAAGGGCGAGATCCCCTTATCGGACGAGCATTTTATCACGTCATTCAACCGACGCGTCTTTTGCGCGGTTATGGAACGTCACGCATCCCCGTCGGGCTTCCGCTTTGAGCTGCTTGGGGCAGATTTTGAGCCGGACGAGATCGGGCGGATCGAAAAAATGGAGGTTGCTCGCCGTCAGCTTTCCCAGAACGGACCGGAGGTGTTCCGCTCTGCGGTGAATGTGCTTAGGGGAATCTCTGAAAGAAAAGAAAAGGCGGGGGGGGATCTTCACTCCCACCTGGCGTATTTAAGATCGAAAAAAGCAAATATACATAACAGGAAGGACTGAAACGAAATGAAGGACGTCAATCTGAACGAGCAGGAATTGGAGCGGACAGAGCGGGATAAGGAGTCCGCACATGCAGGAGCTCCCCAGACGCAGGAAAAGAAGCTGGATATGGAATCCCTGATCGAAAAGGGAAAGAAGGGAAAGCTTTCTCCGGACGATCTGGACGAGGCCATGGAGGAAATGGACTTTGATGCGGAGAGCTTGGATAAGCTCTACGAAACCTTAGAGGACAACGGCATCGCGTTTGAGGCTGAGATCTCCAGCGAGGAGATCAACAAGATCGAGAACGAGGTTGCAAAATTCGGTGCGGGCGAAAATATGGAGCGGATCCTGGAGCAGGAGGGCCTTTCCATCGACGACCCCGTTCGCCTTTACCTGAAGGAGATCGGTAAGGTTCCGCTTCTTACCAACGAGAAGGAGAAGGAGCTGGCCGAGCGTATGCTGCAGGGCGACGAAAGTGCAAAGACAGATCTTGTCGAGGCCAACCTTCGATTGGTCGTCAGCATCGCCAAGAGATACGTAGGCAGAGGAATGTTTTTCCTGGATTTGATCCAGGAGGGAAACCTCGGACTTATGAAGGCGGTCGATAAATTCGATTACACCAAGGGCTACAAATTTTCGACCTATGCTACCTGGTGGATCCGCCAGGCAATTACCCGCGCGATCGCCGATCAGGCGCGCACGATCCGCATTCCGGTGCATATGGTGGAAACCATCCATAAGGTATCGCGCTATTCCAGACAGATGCTCCAGGAGCTGGGACGTGAAGCGACTGCCGAGGAGATCGGAGAAAAGATGGGCATGAGCGCCGAAAAGGTGCGCGAGATCATGAAGATCGCACAAGACCCCGTTTCTCTGGAAACCCCCATTGGCGAGGAGGAGGACAGTCACCTCGGAGATTTCATCCCGGATGATGAAACCCCCTCTCCCGCAGAGGCTACCTCCACCAACATTCTGCGAGAGGAGCTGGAGCGTCAGCTGCATACCCTGACTCCCCGCGAGGAGCACGTGATCAAGCTGCGTTTCGGTCTGTACGATGGCAGAACGCGCACGCTCGAGGAGGTTGGCAAGGAGTTTGATATTACGAGAGAGCGTATTCGCCAGATCGAGGCGAAGGCACTTCGCAAGCTTCGCCATCCCAGCCGTGCAAGACATTTGAAGGGATTTATGGAATAATTTTTGGCCACGCTTTTTAGGCCGATTGAACAAAACAAGAATTGTTTATCTGTATAGAACGCTGAAAAAAAAGGCGCTATGTAACAAAACGTCTTCTTGATTTTGTGCAGAATTACATTGGAATGTGAACGTAAAATGTCCGAAATGCTTGCGGATGCTTCACCCGGCGGCTTGGTCACAAAAAATTCACTTGACAGATTCGCTAAAAAGGTGTAGAATATACAAGTATTATAATTTATATACTCGCGCGGGAAATCATGAGAGCGTGGGTAGCAACTACTCTTGGGAGGAAGAATCATGAAAAAAAGATTGCTTTGCTTGTTGTTGGGCCTGGTAATGCTCCTGTTGCCGACCTTGGCGGCATGCTCATCTTCGGAGGAAGAAGAGCCGGAGTCCGGCGCTTCCACACCCGCCAATGCAACCACTCTGACGATGTGGGTCGTTTGCGAGAAAGAGGTTGATCCGGATGTCGCAGCTGCGATCAATGACAAGATCAATACCCTCTGCCGCGCAAAATGCAAGACAGAGCTTGAGATCACGTTCCTGACTGAGGACGTCTATGAGGAAACGCTCAAAGCAGAGATCGAGGCCTACATAGCACTCAAGGAGCAGGAGGAGGCCTCCAAGCCCGAGGACGAAACGGAGAAGGAAACCGAGGCGATCCAAGAGGTCGAAACCAACGAGAACGGCATCAAGCAGGATAAGTATCCCGATGCACTGCCTCACCAGGTCGATATCATCTATATTGCCGGCGAGGACATGTATCTTGATTTCGTTAAGAACGGCTGGCTGGCAGATCTCGAATCCGAGCTGACCAATGCTTCCAAGAAGATCAAGGAGTACATCTCCACCACGCTTCTGTCCGCCGTTGAGATGGACGGCTCCACCTACGCTATCCCGAACAACAACATCATCGGCGAGTACACCTACATGCTTCTGAACAAGGAGCTGATGGATAAATACTCTCAGCAGGGTTACTTCAAGCAGGGCAAGATCGACGGCCTCTTTAACGACTACGTTTACAACTACCTGACACAGATCGCTCTGTTCGAGGATCCCACCAAGGTCGTTCCGATCAACGGAACCTACGAGTCCTGCCTGGATCTCTTGGCTTACTACTGGAACATCGATCCCGATAGCTACACGATGCAGGAGCTGAACAACTTCTCCATTTTCGGTCACGCTTACACCAACGAGGAGGAGCTGACGCGCGGAAGCGTGTTGCTCGGCTATAAGAGCCTGTTTGCAAACGAAGCCTTCACGGCGAACTATTTGAAGCTCAATCAGTTCCGTTACGGTGAAGGAAGCGATACCTTTGATACCTTCTTCGGCGACGCGGATGCCTCCGGTAAGGATGCTGCGATCCGCTTTGTAAAGGGAGATGCGACCATTCTGCAAAAGCATAATACCGATGCTGCCGGCAATCGCCTCAGCTATCCTTACGTAACCTACAACGGCGAGGCTTATTATTCGGTCGTCGTAAAGTACCCCACCGCAACCTCTGAGGATATCTTCGGAAACATGTTTGGCGTTTGCGAGTACTCCAGAGATGTTTCCCGCAGCATGGAGATTATCACCTATCTCAACACCAATTCGGACTTCCGCAATCTTCTGCAGTACGGTATTGAGGGTGAGCATTACAAGCTCGTGAAGGACGAGAACGGAAATCAGACCGTCAAGCGTCTTGCCGACCGTAACGGGAACGAGTATTACGTTATGGACATCTACAAGACCGGTAACATCTTCATTGCCTATCCCGAATCCGATATGGCCCCCGGCATCTGGGAGAGCGGCAAGGAACAGAACAGAAACTCTCTCGTTGATCCTATGCTCGGCTTCAACTTAAAGGATGCGGCTCTGGAGGCAGTTGAGGAGGAGGAAGCTCCTTCCATCAATAGCTTACTGGGCTACAATCTGACCTATTCGTCCGGATACTCCAAGTCGGCTCTTTCCTCGAATGAAATGCTGAAGGCGTGGATCGAGAAGTGTGATGCGGCAGGGAAGAACATCTACGTTTTCCCGACGGTAGTTGCTTCCGGCGCGACCCGCTACTATACCTACTACGTTTACAACAATATGGGAACCGAGAACGCAAGCTTCTCTGTTGTTGCCGGTGATCCCATTACCGAGGAGGTTCTGGAGGACGGCGCTCCCACAGGCGAATTCAAGCAGGTGGGCGCAAATCTGAGCTTCCATTACGCACAGAGCGAGGACAATGAGTCCTATCCCTACGATCTTTCCATCGTTACCATCCAGACCAGAAGAAACTTCCAGCTGAATCTTTCCTGTGCGATCGGCGATGCAGTACAGAGCAATGCCGTATTCGAGGAATTGGATGAAAAGCTCTTGCTTGAGGTAGATCCTTATACTCACACCGATTACGAGGTTGAGCTTTTTGCGAACCGTACCAAGGCAATGCTTCGTTACAATCAGATCCTGAACACCTGGAGAGAGGCCTCTACTGAGCTGAAGCCGTACGTTCTGCGGTATCAGGAAACTAAGGACGGAAAGACCACCTACACGTTCGCCATCATTCGCAACGTTTCGGTTATGACCGAAATGAGTGTCGTTCCTTACTATGAGGACGGCAAGCTGACGATGAAGTTCAATTTTGCGGATACGGAATACATTGCCGAGGCTCTCATGGATCAGTATGAGATGGCTTACATGCGCATCACCGTGGACGAGGCACTCCCTGTCAACTACGTTGTTCTTGTGAACGGCGTAAAGGAAAATGCAATCGAAACGGTTGCAGAGAAGGATCCCGATTATCGCGTTTACGGCGACCTTCACGTTGAGCTGGTCAAGTACATGGCAAAGCTGAACGACGGTATTACCGATCTGCTGATGAACTGCGCAAGCTACGGCGATCTGAAGATTTTGGTAGAGGATCTCCAGACCCTGCTGACCTCGGGCGGTAAGGCTCCTGAGATTACCTCCTTCAAGAGTGAGGTGCTCAAAAACTTCATCTATGAGCTCGCAGGGGTTGCCGACGAAACGGTTGTCAACAGAAAGAATGCGGCAGCAAAGAATGAGATCGCAACGCTGCGTAAATACATTAGTGAGGCGACCGCAACCGCAAAGCCCGAGAAGGCTACCACCGAGAGTGGTGAAGAGGTTCTCTGGAACCAACTGGAGCCCTATGTTTACTACTCTGTTCCCAATGCCCTTTATTACGCATGGGCCGAGGATAACAAGTATATCCCCGGCGAGGAAGAGAAATAATATCGAATCGCAATTCGATGTTCTGCCTTTTCAAGGTGGGCCAAGTGCTTTTGCACTTGGCTCCCCTTTTTTTGATCTCCTTTTTCCATGCTTTTTTGGGAAAAATGAAAAAAAGACTTGCTTTCGGAGCGGGGTTGTGATAGAATATAGGAAGAAAATCAGAGAGGATGATTGATATGCTTGGAGAACAAAAGGTATCCTATTCCGGCGTCCAGCCCAGCGGAAATCTGACCATTGGAAACTATCTTGGAGCGATCCGGAATTTTAAGCAATATTCGGAACAATATAAGACGTTTTACTGCGTTGTGGATGAGCATGCCATCACGGTGCGCCAGGTTCCTGCGGAGCTTCGCCGCAGAACCTATGAAACGCTTGCCCTTTATATGGCGTGCGGACTGGATCCCGAAAAGAACACGCTTTACGTGCAGTCTATGGTGCACGAGCATGCAGAGCTTGCATGGATCCTCAACTGCTTTACCATGTTCGGAGAGCTTTCCCGTATGACGCAGTTCAAGGATAAGAGCGCAAAGCATGCAGATAATATCAACGCGGGACTCTTTACGTATCCTACCCTGATGGCGGCAGATATTCTGCTTTATCAGACGGACGTTGTGCCTGTCGGCATTGACCAAAAGCAGCACGTGGAGCTTTGTCGCGACATCGCCGAGCGCTTTAACCAGATCTATCCCGGAACCTTTACCGTTCCCGAGCCCGTAATCGCCAAATCGGGCATGAAGATCATGTCGCTTGCCGATCCGACCAAAAAAATGAGCAAGTCCGATGAAAACGCCAATGCGGTGGTATATATTCTGGACGATCGGGATACAATTATCAGAAAGTTCAAGCGTGCCGTTACCGATTCCGGCTCGGAGGTGCGTTATAGCCCCGACAAGCCCGGCGTGAGCAACTTGATGAGCATTTATTCCTGCTTCACGGGAAAGAGCTTTGAGGAGATCGAGCACGAGTTTGAGGGCAAGGGATACGGCGACTTTAAGCTGGCAGTGGGAGAAACCACGGCCGATGCGCTTGCCGCCGTGCAGAGCGAGTACAACCTCCTTCTTGCTGACAAGGCAGGACTGGAAGCGCAGATGAAAAAGGGTGCCGAGGAGGCGTCTTACTACGCACGCCGTACGCTCTCCAAGGTGCAAAAGAAGCTTGGCTTCGTGCAGCTGCATTGATACGCAAAACCGAAAAAAGAGTTACATAGGGGTCCGCTCGTCGGGCTCCGGTAACTCTTTTTTTGTATGCGGAGGAGAAACGGATGAAAGGCATCGATTCGGCGGCGCTTGCTGCACTGTTGGGCTGCGGAGCGGCCATTGCCCTGACCCCGGCGGCGATTGCGCTTTCCCTTCGGATTGGGGCCGTAGACGTGCCGAAGGATTTTCGGCGGATGCACAAGAAACCAATTCCGCGAGGAGGCGGGCTTGCGATCCTATTGGCCTTTTTATTGACGGCGGCTCTCTTTGGACAGGAGGGGAGGGGACTGTACGCGCTCTTGCTCGGCGGCAGTGCTATGCTTTTGCTCGGGCTTGCTGACGATCTCTTGACACTGGACGCACGGAGCAAGCTTTTCCTGCAGAGTAGTATTACACTGATCTCCTTGCTCGTGGACGGGCGCTTTTACGGCCTATTTTTGCTTCTGACGATGCTTTGGGTATTAACCCTGATCAATGCCCATAATTTTATCGATGGCCTTGACGGGCTTTTTGCCGGCTGTGCGGCGATCGAAGGAGGGATGCTTTCGCTTCTCCTTCTTCTCAGGGGAAAGGCGGCGGGACTGCTCTGCATGGGGCTTGCGGGGGCTTGCCTTGGTTTTCGTGTATTCAACCGTCATCCAGCAAGAGTCTTCGCAGGGGACGCCGGATCGGAATGCGTGGGATTCCTATTGGGATTTCTGTCGCTTGAGCTGCTCTCGGGAGAGGAGCTTGGATTTTCGGCCCTTTCCGTGCTTTTGCTCTTCGGCTATCCGCTCACCGATCTTTTTACCGCGGTTCTGCGGCGGCTTCTCAGAGGGAAAAGCCCCTTCCTGGCAGATCGCGGGCATCTCCACCACCGGGTTGCGGCGGTCGGACTGGATCAGAGGCGGTGCGGAGGCGTTTTGCTTGCGCTTTCGGGTATGCTTTGTGTCTGTGCGCTTTTCATCGGAGTGCCTGTGCTTCGTCCGTTCGCATCTTTTGCCTGCCTCGGGGGCGCGATCGGAATGCTGCTCGCGAAATCCTACGTGCTGAAAAGAGCTCCTTTTTTTAAGAAAATTGGGTGAATCGGTTGACTTTTGCGGGCGAATGTGCTATGATGGTCTTATCCCAAATTTTATCCCCCGAAAGGAGCATTCTTATGAAGCATCTTCTTCGCAGCTTCGCTCTGATTTTGACGTTGGCTATTCTGCTTACGTCCTTCACTGCTTGCGTTTCCGATCCCTCAGGGGATCTGCCCGGAACGCCCACCTCTGCCGCGACCGATCCCGTGACCGATCCTGCGACCGATCCCGAAACCGAGCCGGAAACCGACCCCATTCCGCCGGAGATCGTCCCGATCCTTGAGCGCTACCCCTACACGCTGACGCAGGCGGATTACGATACGTTCGTCACCCTGATGAACGAGTGCTGCGCGCTTCTCCTGCCCGACGGAAATGACACCGAGGCAATTGAGGCCAAGCTGAATGAGCTGATTGAGCAGTACTACCATATCGAGACCCAGGTGAAGATGATCCGTGTGAAGACCGATGTTGACACCAAGGATCAGGCACTCTCCGACGAATACCTCTTTGCCTTTGAGATGCTGACCGATGTATTTGATCTCTATCAGCAGCTCTGCAAGGACGTGGACGATTCTACCTCCGCTTACCGCGATACCTTCTTTGC
>JAFOGE010000104.1 GCA_017386965.1 Clostridia bacterium | reverse complement strand
GCCGAGATCAGCAACGGGATCCTGGGTGATGCTGTAGCAGTAGTAGCCGCCCTTGCCCTGCAGGTCTGCAAGGAAGAGGTGGTTGTACTTGTTGCCTGCAGCCTTGGAGTTGATGGCAACAACAATACCCTTAACGACAACGTTGTCGTTCTCGGCAGCTGCCATGTAATCCTCAAAGCTGGTCAGGTTGTACTTCGGAACAGTGAAGTTGAAGGTCTTGGTTGCGCTGGTGCCGTCTGCTGCCTTAACGGTAGCGGTCAGCGTGTAAGCAACCTCTGCGGGGGACTCTTCGTCAACGTTGACGGTGTAGGTGGTGTCGTTCTTCTTTTCGACGGTAACGCCCTCGGTAGCGGTCCACTCAACGTCGTAGGACACGCCGTTGTGCTGAACCTTAGCGGTGACGTCAAAGTCTGCTGCGGTGATGGGGCCATTGTCCTTATAAAGGTTAAAGACGTAGGCTGCGGCTGCGGCTGCGTCGTACTTTACCTCATTGTTAGGGGTCTCCGGCTGCTCGGGGGTACAAGCAGCGAAGGCCATGAGGCAAAGGATGAGAGACAGCAGGGTTACAAGAAGTTTCTTCATGGTGTTTTCTCTCCTTAAAAAATTTTTTATTTAATTTTGAAAAATTAAATATCAGTGAATGATGATCGCATCGACCGTAAATACGCGGATTTGGATCTGCGCCTCGGTCGATCCTTCGGGCGTGTAGGAATCAATCACGCCGCGAACGTCGATGACCTTGCCCTCGAAGCGGTCTGCCGTAACCAGCTGCCCGTCCTCGTAGAGCACGATGGTGCGGATATTGATGCGCACGCCGTCTTTTTCGCAAACCAACGTGATCGCACCCTTATCGTCGCTCGACTCCTTGGTCGTCGTCCAGGTGTCCACCACCGTCAAGCCTTCCAGGAAGGCAGACGTGTGGAGCGCCAGATAATTGTTGTCGAAGGAAACGATCTCCTCCCCCACCGTGATCTCGGTCTTCCCGTTCGTGAAATCGGCAAGATCGGTGATGGGTGTATAGGGAATCGTTTGATTCTCTGCAATCAGCTGGGTGTACTTGGGGTTCTTGGGATCCATCTGGTCATATTCCAGACCCGCGATCTGCCACGCATTGACGACCTCCGCATACTGGAAGGTTCCAACGATGCGGACCGCGTTGCCCGTTTTGAGGAAGCGCTTTGCACTGGTGGCCATGTTGTATCCGTAAAAGACCTGCATACCGTACCAGCACTCGTCCTCCTCGTCATATTGCTCGAGGTAGAGCGTGCCATTGGTATTCTGGGCGATCACGCCCTCCACAGCAACCTTAACGCCTTCATAATCCTCCTTGTTGGTGCGAAGCTCCTTGATCGTGATCTCGGTGGCATCGCCGTAGGGGAAGGTAGGATCCTTCTCATCCGAATGGACGTAAAGCTTCTCTGCCGTTGCCTGCGCGAGCGCGGCAAGACAGGTCGAGCCGTAGCGGTTTTGTCCGGAATTGGAGGCAATGGCGTATCCGTTCTGCAAAATCTCAATGTTGAGATTTCGCCACTCGGCGTCCGCCGTAGGCTTATACCAGATCCAGAGCAGATGTCTGCCGTTGTTGTCCTTATTCCAGTTCTCGTCGTCGGATTCCAAAAGGATCGCGGCGGCGTTCTTTAAGGTCTGTTTGGTGAAGGCGGAGGCCGTCTTGCCCCACTCCTCCAGGCGTCCGGTGGACTCGGGCGTGTCGATGGCAAGGTATCTCGCCTTGATAATCCCTTCGGGGAAATCGGCCGATTCATCCACGTAGAAATGCGTGGTATCGCCATCGATGTAGGACTTGACCCTGGCTTCCACCTTGCGGCTGGAGCTTGTCATCTCCAGCTTGGTGTTGGCAACGTAATCCACGTGCTCGCGCTCCGGCTCGTTGCCGGAATCTGCAGGCTTGCAGGCAAGCAACGTAGGAAGAAGCATGACCAGCGCAAGAGCAAATGCCAGAATGCGTCCCGCATGGGGGGCGGTTGCCCGCCCCTTCCGGAAAAATACGTTCTTCATAAAGAATCTCGTTTGGGATTATTCGCCCGCCTGGTACTTGCACTCCGCAACAGCATCCGCGAAGGCCTTCTTGATGGCGGCGTCGATATCAACCTCGGTGGTGGTCAGACAGATCTGCATCAGCTTTCCAACCTCGTCACGGGCTGCAGAGGAGCCGTTGAAGGCGGGAGAGGTGTAGTAGGCGTTTGCCTGCTCCAAGCAGACCTTGGTAGCCAGGAGGGGCAGTCCCTCGTAGCCGTCGGCGTGCTCCAGCTCTTCCGCATAGACCGCATTATCGGTAACGTTCTCGAGAACCGGAACGTAGCCGGAGGTCATACCGAACTCAGCCTGGAAATCCACGGTGGTGGTCAAGTACTTAACGAACAGCCAGGAAGCCAGAACCTCCTGCGCAATAGTACTGCTTTTCTTAAACAATACTTAAGATTAACACTCGCACATTTTTTTTAACATTTAATACGAGTTTTAATGCCTATTTTTTCATGTTTTTTCTACTCTAAAATCAATCCTGTTCCCTCTAATTTTTGAATAATCCTAGCCACTACATCCATATACCTTTGTATACGCTCACTTATCTTATAGCGTACTTTATTATATTCGCAACGATAGTCGCACACCACCTGCTGAACTGTGCGTTTATCGATTTTTATTCCCATCACTGCTTCATGTAACAACTTGCAAAATGCAGTAACCTTCTCACATGCGCGTTCCGCAACCCCTTTATACATCGCTATCAAGAACAATGCAGCACAAGCATTCCCAGAACCACGATACATATTGTTCTTCTCAGTCTCATATACCTTTCGATACATCTTTGCTAGCATCTGTTTATCGATATCGTTAAAACTAGCACATTTACTCCTACCGCGTTTCT
>JAFOGE010000103.1 GCA_017386965.1 Clostridia bacterium | reverse complement strand
GTGTTCCGTCTTCGATGGGCGCGCGTCCTGCTTCTCGCGGATTTGGGGAGCAGATCACGGTTGGAAAGCCCCTGCAGAGCGCACCCAAGCGGAGCGCACAGGAGAAGCTTTCGCCCGGAGATCGCGTTACGCACCCCACCTTTGGCGAGGGAGAGATCCTTTCCGCCAAGCCGATGGGAGCGGATATTCTCTACGAGGTCACCTTTGAGCGTGTCGGAACGAAGAAGCTGATGGCCACCTACGCCAAGCTCAAGCGCATTCCGTAACCGGCTGCGGGTACGCCTCAAGGTCTTTGCAACGTCGCACAGAGGAGGAAAAACGCATCTATGGTCGTTCAAAAGGGCAAAAAGAAGGAACTGCAGATCCCTGCCTGCGCGCAGGCAGATGCGGAACGCTTCTCCGCGCTTTGCGCCGAGGCGCTCTTATCTCCGCGGAGTGAGGGAGCGAACGGTGTCGGTACGTTGCAGGAAAAACGCATGCACGCGGTCATAAAAAGATTTCTTTGCGAGGATCCCTCCTGCCACGAGGTTGGAATTGCGAACACCCGTTACGTTGCGGACGTCCGCGTGGGGGATGCGATCCTTGAGGTGCAGACGGGTGCGTTTTATCCCATGCAACGCAAGATCGCGTACTACCTGGAGCATACGGATTGCCACGTTACGGTCGTGCATCCGATTCCTGCCCTGCGTTGGGTGTCCTGGCTGGATCCTGAGAGCGGGGAATGCTCTCCGCGCCGCCGCTCCCCAGCAAAAGGGGGACCGTTGCACGTTTTGCCAAAGCTTTACAGCCTTGCCCCGTACCTGCGAAATCCGCGGTTTCACCTGCGTCTGCTCTTTTTGGAGGTGCAGGATCTGCGGCTCTTGTGCGGATGGTCGCGCGACCGAAAGCGGGGAAGTCGTCTTTACGAGCGCCTCCCCCTCGCACTTTTGGGGGAGCTTTCCCTTACACGTCCTGCGGATTATCGGGAGCTTCTTCCAAGGGAGCTTCCGGAGCGCTTTCCGGTCAAGACCTTTTCCGAGCATACGGGCCTGCGTGGAAGGGATGCCTATTCCGCAGTGCGCGCCCTCTGCGCGCTGGGGGTGCTGGAGCAAGTGCCCTCCGGCGGGCGAAGCATGCTGTTTGCCCGAAAAGAGGAGAGCAATGCCTCCGAGGGCGACATATAAGGAAGAAAAAAACAAAAACTGCGGCTTCTCCGGGGACGGAGGAGCCCTTTTTGTAAAACGAAAGCCACGCGACGATCCCGCACTTCAAAAGAGGCTCTGCTGCTCAACCGATCGCAAACGAAAAGGAAACGCAGGATGCTCTTACGTGTAAAAGGCCCCCTGGGATGCAAAAACAGCGGAATGCCGGTCTTTTTTTTTGCACATTGGAAGAAAATGGAAGGATCAGACCCAAAAAACAAATAAAGTTGCAGAAAAACGACGTTTTTTTCGAAAAAGATTCCCGAAAAAGAAGAATTTTGTATTGACATTGATTCCTTATTATGTTATAATGAATCAGGTTGCATGCAAAAGCGCTCCTTTTTGCGCTGCTGACCTGCGAAATTTAAACGGAAGGGTTGATGTGTAATGAAAAATCAACGCATGAAGACAAGACAAAGCATCCGCTTCTCCATGCTTGCAGTCCTGCTGATGGCTGTATGCTTGGTCGGTTGCCTTGCCGTTACGACATTCGCCGCAAACGAAGCCAAAACCGAAACAGTTGACGTCGCAACCGAGCTTGACGTTGGCTATGACGTAGAAGGCGGACTTTACACCAAGATCTATGACGGAACCACCGATGCAGACGTAAAGGCTGCTGCAGGCTCCGGCATTACGATCCGGAGTGCAAAGTTTGAGTCTGCAGACGTCGGAGAGCAAAAGATCGTTGTAGAGCTGGTCAAGAACAGTAAGGCTCTTACGGTTACGATCCCTGCTCGCATCGTTCCCAAGCAGCTGACTTGGGAAACCGGCAAGACTGCTACCGCCACCACCACCTTTGCAACCGGCAAAACGGCTTATGAGGGTCTGGAGGTTTCCAACCTTCCCAAGCTGATGGACGGAAGCACCGAGGTAACCGGCCTTGCGATCACCGGTGTTACGGTTGATCTCAACGCTCCCTCCGCAGGCACCTACGAGGCTTACGCTACCGTAAACCTTGGCGGTAACTACGTTGTGGATCCCGTAAAGGTCACTGTTACCGTAAAGCCGATCGAGATCGTTGACGTAAAGATCAGCGCCGACTCCCTTACGATGACCTACGGCGCACTCGAAACCATCGAGGCTCTGGGCTATGACGCAAACAACAACGAGTACGCTCTCGTGATCGCATATCCTGCCGGCTACGGTGCCGTAGGAACCTACACGATCACCTTTGCTACTCCCGATGCAACCAACCTCGTGTTCGCACAGGGTGTTGCAGCATCCGCACAGGTCGTGATCGAGAAGGCGATCTATCAGGTATCCTTCGATGATCTGACCGTGACCGGAACCAAGGGAACGAACGAGAACGCAGAGCTCTTCAACATCGTTGTTGGCGGAGAGCTTCCCGCAGCGGTTCGTGCACTGATCACCTACACCGTCAACGGTACTGCATTCGCAGGCACCGCAGACTACGGTGTTTACACGGTTTTGGCAACCCTGCCGACCGACAGCAACTATGCATTCACTGATGCCAGCGGCAACGCCGTTACCTCTCTGGAGGCTACGCTGACCGTGAACCGTCAGTATCTGCCCGTTGCAACGCAGGACGGAGCATACCAGCTCTTCATCAGCGGTGCAAACGGCGTTCCCGGTAACGTAACCGCAACGCTGGTTCCCGCTACCGTCAACGGCGCAAAGCATTACACCGCTTACACCCTGCAGATCGTCAACAACATGGACGGTACCTACTCTCTGATCCTTCCGATCACCGCCGGTATGTACTGCAACGATTGCGACGAGCTGACTGCAGATGATCTTTACTTCTACGAGGGCGACAAGCTCGTTAAGGTAGCCGACAAGGCCGGTTGCACCGTAACCGTTCACGAGGGCTACTACCAGATCGACGGTCTGACCGGAACGGCTGCTCTTACCGTTGCAGTTGCTCCCGCCTTCCACACTCCCTTCTGGCTTACCGCACCCGGCATCGCGCTTCTGATCGCGCTGATTCTGGTACTGCTCGCAGTCATGTTCTTCGTAGGCCTGTACCTGCGCCGCATCCGCGACGAAAAGAACCAGGCAGTGGTTATCGACACCGAGGGTGAGGTTCCCGCAGTTGAGCCTGTCGAGGTTGAGGATAAGGTTGACGTGGACGAGGCAATCGAGGAGACTCTGGACGAGGTCGAGGAGAAGATCGACGTCGAGGCCGAAACCGAGGAGGTCGCTGCCGATGCAGAGGCTACCGAGGAGGCCGTTGCAGAGGCAATCGAGGAGCTCAAGGACGAGGCTTCCGAGATTTCTCTGGAAGAGGAAAACACCGTTGCCGAGGAGATGGCAGATGCCGTTGCCGAGGAGCTTGCAGAAACCGAGCCCGCTGCAGAGGAAGCAGAGGCAGACGAGGAAGCGCTCCAGGCTGCTGTTGCCGCTGCTATGGAGGACGCACTCAACGACTCCGCAGACGCAGAGGATGCAGTGGTACTTGCTGCCGGCACTATGAACTCCGAGGACTTCCGCAAGGTCGTGGACGCAATCGTTGCAGACGCAATGAACGCAACCATGCAGACCGCGGCTCCCGTAGTAGACGAGGATGCTGTTCAGGCATTCATCGAGAGCGGCGCCGATGCAGACATCGCAGAGGTTGTTGCCGCAAGCGTAGAAACCGCATTCGCAAGACTTGCCGAGAACGGAATTGCAGCAAAGGCTGTCGAGGGAACCACCGAGGCTACCATTGCAGAGGCCGTTGAGCAGGCAGGAGATGCAAACATTCCCGATAGCTGGATCAATGAGATCTCCAACACCGTCAAGAAGGCGATCATCCGCGAGCTCATCGCAAGACTGATCACCAACGAGCCCGATCCCGACGATAGTGTTGAGGCCGTTGCCGTTGTTGAGCCCGAAGCAGAGGCTGAGGATGATGACAACGATAACGACAACGACGATGATGACGACGGATTCTCCTTCGGCGGATTTGCCGGATTGGATCTGAAGTACATCGACGCGAAGGCTCAGCCCGACGAGTACGCCGCACTGCTTGAGCAGGAGCGCAACGGAGAGATCCGCATCGTAACCCGTTATCGCAAGAGCTTCGAGTCCAGACTGGTACAGTCCCAGGGCAACGTTCAGGATTACTACAATGCAATCAAGAATGCACTGCTTGGTCATAAGGGCATTAAGAACCGCGTAAGCTGGAACTACGAGGCCTTCAACCGCGGCAGAGCACACGTTGCCAAGATCAACGCAAAGACCAAGACCCTGTACCTCTACCTGGCTCTTGATCCTGCCGAGCTGGCAGATACCAAGTACGGTATCATCGATGTTTCTTCCAAGAAGAAGTACGCAAGCGTACCTGTTCTGATGAAGATCAAGGGCGAGCGCAAGTTCAAGTATGCACTTGAGCTGATCGAAAAGCTCTGCGCAGAGAAGATGGAGCTTCCCAAGCTCGACGCAGCTGAGGTTGACTACCGCCTGCCTTACCAGACGGTTGAGGAGATGGTTGAGAGCGGACTGCTCAAGATGCTGGTTGCCGGCGTTCCGGTTTCCTACTTCGAGGAGCAGGAGGCTACTGCAGCCGCTGCCCAGGCAGAGAACACCGAGGCATAATCTAAATTCGTAACACCGAGGGGTGAGTCAAGCCATTGTGCTTGGCTCACCCCTTTCAAAAAGGCGCTCCTTGGCGCTGGGAGCAAGGCCTCCCTTGCAAAGGGGCAGAGGCGAAAGCCGTTGATCAAACAGAAGGAGCAATCCAAAATTGCAGGTAAGTGTATCGTATGGAATTTCATGAAAGGCTTCAAGAATTAAGAAAGAAAAAAGGACTGACGCAAGAAGAGCTTGCGGCACACCTTTACGTGTCCCGAACGGCAATCTCAAAGTGGGAATCGGGCAGAGGGTATCCGAATATCGAATCCCTAAAAGCGATTGCGGCATTCTTTTCCGTGACGGTTGACGAGCTACTCTCGACCGGCGAGGTGCTGACGATCGCCGAGGAGGAGAACAAACGAAGGGAAACGCATGTTCGCGATTTGGTGTACGGATTCCTGGATGGCAGTATTGCAATGCTTCTTTTCCTTCCGTTTTTCGCAGAGCGGGTAGGGGAAAGCGTTCAAAGCGTGTCCCTCCTTGCGCTGGACGGCGTGCAGCCCTATTTGAAAATCACCTTCCTTTCCTTCGTCATCGCAATGGCCGTTCTGGGAATGCTCACGCTTGCCTTGCAAAACTGTCAAGGGAAGCTTTGGAAAAAAGGCAAAACGGCGGCATCACTCACCCTTGGAGCATTTTTGGTGCTGCTCCTCGTGATCAGCTCGCAGCCGTATGCCGCTGCGTTTGCGTTCGTCTTGTTCGTTCTGAAGGCCTTTTTGCAAATCAAACGGCAATGATACGAATCGTGTCACGCCTGTGACGAGCCGTTTCTTGCTTTTCTCGATTCCTTCCGCTAAACTGTAGCTTGGCGCGAGCCAATACACAAAAAGGAAGGCGAAGGAATTATGAAAAAGAAAAGCAGAAGATTGTTTTGGGCAGGGGTGGGAATGCTTTTGGCGTTTGTGCTATGGACGGTTTCCGTTTACTTTGTGGACGTCCGAGCCATCGGCCCACAGGGATCCGCCGTTGGATTTGCCGCGCTGAACGAGAGCGTTCACCGACTCACGGGGGGAAATATGACACTATACACGGTGACGGATTGGCTCGGCCTTGTACCGATCGCTGTGGCGTTTGGCTTTGCCGTT
This sequence comes from Clostridia bacterium, assembly GCA_017386965.1. Lineage (GTDB taxonomy): Bacteria > Bacillota > Clostridia > Oscillospirales > CAG-272 > UMGS1865. The sequence continues at coordinate 4,342 of JAFOGE010000103.1, read as the reverse complement.
TTCGGAGCGGTACAATGGGGAAAGCGAAAGGCTTTGCGCAAGGTGGACCGAAGCATCCTGCTGCTCGGAGGCTTTTATGTCCTCGTAATGGCGGTGTACGTTCTCTTTGAGATCCTTGTGATCAACTACCGCCCCGTGCTGATCAACGGATTCTTGGAGCCCTCCTATCCGTCCTCCACCACGGTGCTGGTCCTGTGCGTGATGCCTACGGCGATGATGCAGCTCCGCGCACGCATAAAAAAGAATGCATTCCGACGGTTGGGAACGCTTGCCATTGTTGCGTTCATTGCCTTTATGGTCATCGGCAGACTGTTATCGGGTGTGCATTGGGCGACCGATATTCTCGGAGGTATTTTCTTCAGTAGCGGGATGGTCCTGCTGTATGCCTCTGTCAGCGGCCTCGCAGCGGGGGATGCCTAAACCATCCTCCACATCACAAAAAGAGAACCCCCGACAGACGATTCAACGTCTGTCGGGGGTTCTCTTTGTTATGGAAAGCGCCGTCCGCGGAGCGCTTCCTTCCGTGGGATGCGCCTCTGCTTTTTTGTCCGTTTTCAGGAGTGGCTTCGGCTTTTCGGAAGGCGGACGGTGAAGGCCGTACCGACGTCGGGCTCGCTCTCGACCAGAATGCTTCCGTTCGCCAGGCGGACGATGCGGTCCACCATCGAAAGACCGATTCCGTAGCCTTTTTGGTGATGTGAGGGATCGGCCTGATAGAATTTTTCAAAAATGTGCGCTTGTACTTCCTTTGTCATTCCGATACCGCTATCCTCAATACGGACCGCGATCTCCTGCTCATCCTCGGTCAGGAGGATGCGGATATACCCGCCGTGAGGGGTAAATTTGATGGCGTTGCTGATCAGATTCGTCCAGACGTGAGAGAGCATCTCCTCGTTAAAGCAGAAGCGTACCTCGGGCAGCTCCGGCTGCATATCAATGTTCTTTGCAGTCCAGAGAGGCTCTTGGAGAAGGATGCACTGGCGCAGCTGCTCGTCCAGATAAAAGGTTGTTCGTTCCCCAACGATCTGCTGGTTCTCCAGTTTGGAAAGCTCCAGCACGTCGGATGCCAGCTTTGCCAGCCGGTCGGATTCCTCCGCAATGATTTTGGCATATTCCAGGCGTTGCTCCTCCGTCAGGTTTCCCAGCTGAAGCTCCTTCGCAAAGCCGCGGATGGATACGATCGGCGTCTTGAACTCATGCGAGAAATTGTTGACGAAATCCGAGCGGAAGAGCTCAATGCCGTCCAATTCGCGCACCATGCTGTTAAAATTGTCGATCAATTCGCCCATCTCGGTCTTGCTTTCGTCGGGATTGCGAACCTGTATTTTATAGTTTCCGTTCCGCACCTCCTTGGTGGCCTCGCTGACTGCCTTGATCGGGCGGAGGTAGTATTTGCCGAGGAAGCCCGTCAGGAGCGTTGCGATCAGGGCGCAGATCAGGAGCAGGACGATGGAGAGGAACACCGGATTGAGGACGATCCAGAGAACCAAGGGCGTTGCTCCAAAGAGCAGGAGTATCAGAAGGGAGATCAGGATCGTCAAGAATCCCGATGCCATGATCATGAAGAAGACGAATAGGGTCAACCGCCAGCGCAGGGTGTTGTAGTAGCGGATCTTGTCCCAGCTTTGCTTGTTTTCGGCCTTCTCCCGCTTTCTTTCTTTCTTCAAGGACTTCATTTCTTGGGAACCGCCTTGTAGCCAAGCCCGCGCACCGTGATGATCTCAAAGTCGGTGTTTTCGCGGAAGCGCTCCCGCACGCGGCTGACGTGTACGTCCACCGTGCGCTCGTCGCTCTCACTGTCCATATCCCAGATCTCGTCCATCAGCTGACGGCGCGTGTAGATCTTATTGGGGTAGGAGAGAAGCTTAAAGAGCAGAAGGAATTCCTTCTGCGGCAGCTCCATCAGTCCCTTTGGTGTCTTGATGGAAAGGGAATCGTAAAAGAGTGTGGTCTGCCCAACCGTGAGCTTGCGCTCTCCCGCGATCTGCGAGCGACGGAGCAGGGCGGCGATGCGTAGGATCATTTCCTCCTCGTCCACGGGCTTGACCATATAGTCGTCTGCCCCGATGATGAAGCCGCGCTTTTTATCATTCTGGGTATCGCGCGCCGTTACCATCAGGATTGGGATGGAGCATCCCGCAGAGCGAAGGGTGTTGGTAAACTCATAGCCGTCCATGCGTGGCATCATCACGTCCAGAATGATCAGGTCCACGTGCTTGCGGTCCATGATCTCCAGCGCCTCAACGCCATCGCAGGCGGTAATGGGATTGTAGCCGTAGCGCGTTAGCACGGCCTCCATCAAGCGGCGTGCGTTTTTGTCATCCTCAACGACCAGGATCTGAAACATTGTGTCACTTCCTTTCCTTTTTCGTCTTTTATCATACTATATAAATATGAACCAAATGTCAACAAACGAAAAAATCTATTTACAAACACGCCAAAAGTGTGTATAATAGAATAGTACGTAAAGCGCATGGCCGGAGGTGTGGTTTTGGAAAAGGTGATTACGGCATGGAAGAAGATTTACGGAGGCATCCGGGATGCTGAAAAGGGGATTGCCAGGACGATCCTGCGGGCGCAGGAGGAGATCTCGGACACAGTCGAGGCGGTCAAGGAGCGAGATCCTGCCGCGAGAAGCACGGGGGAAATTCTGCTCCTGTATTCCGGCGTGCATGCGATCATGGCGCACCGGATTGCGCACAAGCTCTACGAGGGCAAGCATTATTTCGCGGCGCGTGCCGTGAGCCAGGCCTCCCGCCATATGACGGGAATCGAGATCCATCCCGCCGCCACCATCGGGCGTGGATTCTTCATTGACCACGGCATGGGGGTTGTCATCGGCGAAACCGCCGAGATCGGCGACAACTGCACCATCTACCAGGGCGTGACGCTGGGAGGAACGGGCAAGGACGTTGGAAAACGCCATCCCACCCTGGGGGATAATGTTATGGTCGGTGCGGGAGCGAAGGTGCTGGGGCCGGTCTTCATCGGCTCGAACAGTAAGATCGCGGCCAACGCGGTGGTTCTGCACGCCGTTCCCGAGAACAGTACGGCGGTCGGCATTCCTGCAAAGGTGGTACGCCGTGATGGACAGCGCATCCGCAACGATCTGGATCAGATCCATATTCCCGACCCCGTTGCGCAGGAGCTGCAGCGGATCCTGGAGCGGATTGAGCGCTTGGAGGCAGAGGCAGACAAGGCACCCGCAACCCCGGCGGAAGAATTGAGAAAAGAGGAAGATTGAGCATGGGACAAACAACGGAGCGTGGACGTTTTATCGTCTTTGAGGGAATTGACGGCGCGGGAAAGACCACGCAGATCGAGCTTTTGACCGCACGTCTGCAACGGGCGGGCCGCCGCGTCCATCGCACGGCAGAGCCGACCGAATCGGTCACGGGCGGACTTTTGCGCGATGCTCTGGCGGGTGTCAGCAAGCGGACGGCCTGCGAGATGGCGGCGCTCTTTACCATTGACCGTGTCTTTCACAACGTCAACCCTGTCAACGGCATTGAGAAGATGCTGGCGGAGGGGATCGACGTCATTTGCGATCGTTACTACTATTCCTCGCTCGCCTACCAGGGGAGCGAAACCGATGCCGGCTGGGTGCGGGATATGAACATCAACTGTCCCGAGATTCGCCGCCCCGATATTTGTGTGTTTTTGGATCTGACGCCTGCGCAGAGCATGGAGCGCATCAACCGAAACCGCGTGACGCATGAGATCTATGAGAACGAGGAACGCTTGGAGCGGGTACGCCGTCAGTTTATGACCGCGTTTGACGCCCTGCGCGACACCGACCGTATTGCGATCGTGAATGCGGCGCGCACGCCCGAGGAGGTCCACGAGGAGATCTTCCGCACGGTTGCTCCGCTTCTGGGAATCTGAATCAGCGATTTTCTATAAAAAGAGGAAGCCGCCTCGTTTTTGCATTGTGTAATGCAGAGCGAGGCGGCTATTTACCGTGCGAGAGGGTGTTTCACCAAACGAAACGGCCACGCACCGCGCGAGAGCGCTTTTCGCGAAACGAAACGGCCACGCACCGCGCGAGAGCGCCTTTCGCCGCACCACACGGCTACACGACGTGCGTGAGCACGTTTTTCGCGGGACAAACCGGCTGCGCGACGTGCGAGAGCACGCGAAAGCCCCGCCGCCAGGCGGCGCCCATCCAAGGCGCGCAGCCTTGGTCGCGCTCCGCAGAGCGCGAAACATTCTCTCGGCCGTTTTCTTTTTGCCAAGCTTTTTCTTTTGGGCCTACATGGGCAAAAGAAAAAGCGGGAGTGAAAGCGTTTGATTTTTATGCGGCTACGCACAGCGCGTGAGCGCTTCATAGCCCCCACGCCAG
>JAFOGE010000102.1 GCA_017386965.1 Clostridia bacterium | reverse complement strand
GACCCTGAAAAGCAGATCGAAACCATCGTTTCGGTCATGACGCGCGTTATGCACCGATTCAGCGCAGACGTGGAGAATGCTGCAAGCGTGGATATGGAGAAACGCTGCGTTGAGATCATTGATTACCTCAAGGAAAAGGCATCGCAGGTCGTTTATACGCTGACCAAGCGCATCGCCAAGGAGAAGGCGATCAAGCTGATGGAGGAGGTTGGTATTCCCGAGGCCAGAATCCGTTTCAGACAGTATCCCTTCGAGTTCTCGGGCGGTATGCGTCAGCGTATCGTAATCGCAATCGCTCTGTCGGCCAACCCCGACATTCTGATCTGCGACGAGCCCACCACCGCGCTGGACGTGACCATTCAGGCACAAATTCTGGAGCTGATCAACAGATTGAAGCGCGAGCATAACCTGTCCATCATCTTCATCACGCACGACCTTGGCGTCGTGGCCAACATGGCAGACCGTATCGCGGTTATGTATGCCGGAAAGATCGTGGAGTACGGCACGGCAAACGAGGTCTTCTACGATCCGCAGCATCCCTACACCTGGGCGCTGCTCTCCTCCATGCCTGACCTGGACACCAACGAGAAGCTGGATGCGATTCCCGGTACTCCTCCGAATATGATCTATCCGCCGGTTGGAGATGCCTTCGCAGAGAGAAACAAGTATGCGATGGAGATTGACTTTGAGATGCAGCCGCCGATGTACGAGGTTTCGCCGACGCACTATGCGGCAACCTGGCTGCTCCACCCGAACGCACCGAAGGTAGAGATCCCCAAGATCATTACCGAGCGCATCAAACGCATGAAGGAAAGAGGAGGCAACAATGAAGCAGCAGAATGATGTTTTGTTAAAGGTTGACCACCTTTGTCAGTATTTCCGTTTGGGACGCAAGGACTTAAAGGCGGTGGATGACGTCAGCTTTGAGATCCGAAAGGGTGAGGCCTTCGGTCTGGTTGGCGAGTCCGGTTGTGGAAAAACTACCACAGGCCGTTCCATCATTAAGCTTTACAACATTACCTCGGGTAACGTGTATTTTAAGGGCGAGAGAGTCGGTGCAGGTACACGCGCCTATAAGGACGCGATCAAGGCTGCACGTGCAGACGCTGCCGCACGTATCAAGCTTCTCAAGCAGGAGGCTCATTCCGAGCAGGAAAAAGCCGAGGAGTGCAAGGCAAAGATCGACGAGATCAACCTTCAGCTCAAGGAAACAGTTCAGAAGAACCGACAGCTGATCCGCGAGGCCAAGGTCAATGGTAAGGAAGTGGATCGTCGTTATGCTGCGTCCGTGATCAAGAACCTGGAGGCAGGGTACGCCTCGAATTGCAAGGAGGCAGCGAACGATCCCCAAAAGCTCAAGGAGCTCAAAAAGGAATTTCGTATCCGTCGCCGCGCGGCGAAGAAGAGCAAGATGATCACGCAGATCCAGATGATCTTCCAGGATCCGATCGCGTCGCTCGACCCCCGTATGACGGTCCGCGAGATCATCGCAGAGGGTCTGATCATCCAGGGAATTACCAACAAAGAGTATATCAACGAGAAGGTTTACGAGATTTTGGAGATGGTTGGTCTTGTGCGTGAGCATGCAGACCGCTATCCGCACGAGTTCTCGGGTGGACAAAGACAGCGTATCGGTATTGCGAGAGCCATTATCATGCAGCCCGAAATGCTGATCGCCGACGAGCCGATCTCCGCGCTTGACGTGTCGATCCAAGCGCAGGTCATCAACCTGCTCAACGATCTGAGAGATCGCCTCGGCCTGACCATTCTCTTTATTGCGCACGACCTTTCCGTCGTAAAGTATTTCTCAGACCGAATCGGCGTTATGTACTTTGGTAAAATGGTTGAGCTGGCAGATTCGGATGAGCTTTTCCGTCATCCGATCCATCCCTATACGAGATCGCTCCTTTCGGCAATTCCTCTGCCCGATCCCGTATATGAGAAGCAGCGTATCAGAGAAACCTACAATCCTCTGCAGGCGCACGATTATTCCGTAGAGCAGCCTACCTTCCGTGAGATTGCTCCCGGACATATGGTGCTTTGCAACACCGAGGAATTTGAGCGCTATCGCGCCGAGTACAAGGAAGAGAAGTAAGCAAACAAAGCGAAAACAGCTTCATGCTGGCTCACATACCATTCCAGGGCGTCCCACAGAGGACGAAAATGCCAAAATGAACGAAACGAAGGGGAATTTGCAGTGAAGGACGAAATGCGGTCACGTTTAATCAAATACGGCATTTGCTTTGGCGTTGCCTCACTGATCACGTTCATCGTGTTCTGGGTCAAGGGATTTTTCACGAGTGATCCCGGGGTGAACCTTCAGGTTCTTTCGGATGGCTTTTCGGTTTCCGGCATTTTGCTTCTGCTTTTTGCAGGCATCATGTTCGTCAGCAGCGAGGGCGCGCTGATCGGTATCGGCTTTGTTATGCGGAGCGTAGCTTTGATCTTTGTCCCGATGGGCCGAAAGTATCAGGAAAATTACGCACAGTATCGCGAGCGCAAGTTAGGAGAGCCGAAAAAGGCGGGCGATCACAGTCTGCTCGTTGTCGGATTGCTCTTTCTGCTCGTCGGTATCATCCTGACGGTTGTTTGGTCTTTGAATTTTTACACGGTATCCGCCTGACGGAACGGGTCGGATCTGCCGCTGCATTGCGGCAGATCCGACCCTCTCTTCTTTTGTGCGTGGGACGAAAAACAGGTTGTCGAAGGGGACATGGAAATACAGAATCGCTGCAAAAAAACAAGATCTCCGTGAAAAGCGAAATGCGGAGCAGGCTTTTTTTGGAGATCGCGAGGGAAGGCGTTGACATTGAGGCAAAAATATGGTATAGTGGTACTGGTTCATTTTGCTTGCTCGGAGAGCGTTGGCTCTTTCGCAACATGGGGCGAAAAAAAGCCCCAAGTAACTCTATCATTGGAGGATCGTTATGCTATCGTTTGAATGTGATTACAACGTTGGCGCGCACCCCGAGATCCTTGAGGCTCTCCTGCGCACAAATATGGAGCCCTGCCCGGGGTACGGAAAGGATCGCTATACGGCGCAGGCACGCGAGAAGATTCGTTTGGCGTGCGGACGCGAGGATGCCGACGTTCGCTTTTTGGTGGGCGGAACGCAGACCAACCGCATTGTCATCGATTCAATGCTCAAGAGCTATGAGGGCGTGATCGCGGCCACCACGGGGCATATCAGCGCCCACGAGGCGGGTGCCATTGAAGCCTCGGGACACAAGGTCCTGACCGTTCCGGGATACGACGGAAAGCTCTCTGCACAGGACGTGGAAGCTCTGATTGACACCTTCTATGCCGACGGATCGCACGAGCATATGGTCTTCCCGGGGATGGTTTATATTTCGCATCCCACCGAATACGGAACGCTTTATACGCTTGCTGAATTGCAGGCGCTTTCCGCACTCTGCCGTCGCCATGGCATCCCGCTCTTTCTGGACGGGGCAAGGCTTGGCTACGGACTGATGAGCCGGGATACCGACGTCACGCTTGCCGACATTGCCGCACTTTGCGACGTTTTCTATATCGGCGGAACCAAGGTTGGCGCACTTTGCGGCGAGGCAGTCGTCTTCACGCATGACAATGCACCAAAGCATTTCTTTACCACGGTCAAGCAAAACGGCGCGCTTCTGGCCAAGGGACGGCTGCTTGGCGTGCAGTTCGATACGCTCTTTCGTGATGATCTTTATCTGCGCATCAGCAAAAACGCCATCGATCGTGCAGAGGAGCTGAAGGTTCTGTTTTTAGAAAAGGGATATCCCTTCTTCAAGAATCCTCCCACGAATCAGCAGTTTATTATTCTTTCGGATGCGCAGATCGAGGCCCTTTCTGCACAGGTGCGCTTTGAAACTTGGGAGCGCGTGGACGCGGGACACTGCGCTGTCCGTTTTGCCACCAGCTGGGCAACGACGAGGGAGGATATTGAGGCACTGCGTGAAATTCTGTCACGTGTTGGCTGATTGACGGGAAACGAAAGGAATTTGCTCATTCCGCGCACTGGCGCTTCTCCATTCTCTTCCAGTTAAAAAAGCCGTAGAGATCGTTGACCAGAAAGGCGACAAAGCATACGGTCACGGAAATATAGCGGATCTCCGAGGCACTGGCCATACTCCATAGAAGGATCAGGACAATGTCGTTTGCGGCGTAGGCCAGAGCGAAGAAGGGGCTTCTGCGGAAGGTCAGATAGACAGCAAGAAAGCTCGTCGTGACCG
>JAFOGE010000101.1 GCA_017386965.1 Clostridia bacterium | reverse complement strand
GGAATCGCCTCAAAGAGCGTGACGGGACTGCTGACCGGCACCGACACCGATCGCCTGTCCGTCGTATGCAAAGCAGACGGAGTTGGACTGCGTGTACTTGAGGGTGATGAGCGCAACGATCAGATCGCGCTTTGCCTCAGTGGGAAGCTCCTTGTTTTCGGTAACCAGATTGGAAAGGAGCGCCTCGTTGATCTCAAAATTGTTTCTTCCCTGCTCGAAGGTGATGCCGAAGACCTGCTTGGTTTCCTGCACCTCAGGAACATAGTCCGGGTCGATCTGTACGATATTGTAGTTTCCCTTTCTCTTCGTCTTCAGGATCTCCAGTGCCTCGGGCTCATATCCGGGAGCGATCACTCCGTCGGACACCTCGCGCTGAATCAGCTTTGCGGTGGTGACGTCGCAAACCTCGGAAAGAGCGATCCAGTCGCCAAAGGAGCACATTCTATCGGTTCCTCTTGATCTTGCAAAGGCACAAGCCAGAAGCGAATCGTCAAGTCCCTCGATATCATCCACAAAGCAGGCCTTCTTCAGCTTTTCGGGAAGAACCGTTCCCACAGCCGCAGAGGTAGGGCTGACATGCTTGAAGGAGGTTGCCGCGGGCATACCGAGTGCGGCCTTCAACTCCTTGACCAGCTGCCAGGAGTTGAATGCATCCAGGAAATTGATGTAACCCGGACGCCCGGAGAGAATGGTAATGGGAAGCTCACTGCCGTCCTTCATGTAGATTTTGGAAGGCTTTTGGTTGGGATTGCAACCGTATTTCAATTCAAATTCTTTCATGGCTTTCTCCTCAGATATTTTTATTGACGATGCGGGTTTCGGTTTCCCCGGTTGCGATATCGATGTAACGTACGAACAGAGAAACCTTGTTGTCCTCGTTCAGATTCGTCCAGATCAGATCGGTCAGGGCGTCGATATCGACGTTGGGCAGCTCCAACGTCTTGGGCTCGCCCTCAAAGGAAGGCAGCGGGTTGCCGTCGCCGTTGTAGGTATGAATGAACTTTGCTCTGCCCGCGATCGGGTTAGAATATGCATAGGTGAAGCGCTCACAGGAGCGATCATCCCCCTCCGCACTCTTCAGGATCGACATTGCAAAGTTCATATCGTCCTTCTCGCGGCGGATAATGCCGGAAATGCGAGGCGTAAAGTTGGGCGCGTCATCCTCGAACTCGCGCGTACGGAGCGCCTGCTCAAAGGTCATCTGCTTGTCCATCAGATCATAGATCGTGTCCGTCTGGTCGCCGTTGGTTACGATGGTCTTGTTCCCCAACACGCGAACCGGGTAGTAAATGATCAGGTGCGGATCGATCATCTTGGATTCATCGTAAGCCTTGGTACGCATAGCATCGCCCTCGGCAACAAATACGCGATTGCGGCTGTTTCCGCTTCTACCCATAATGAAATATGCAGTAACGGCCTTTGTTCCGTCAGCACTCTTACCGATGATGATGCCTCTGCCGTGATAAGCCAGAGAATTCAACTCGTTTGCGATCGTAGATACCTTCATGCTTCAATCTCCTTGATATGTACTTTGTTGTTTTCTACGGTAATGCGCCCCTGGCAGAACAGGCGGACCGCCTCGGGCAACAGCTTCCATTCTGCCTCCATCATGATCCGCTTCTGCAGAATCTCGGGCGTATCATCCTCTCGGACCGCAACTGCCTTTTGCAGGATGATGGGGCCGGCATCGCATTCGGGAGTGACGATATGAACCGTCGCACCCGACACGCGAACGCCCTTCTCCAGTGCTGCCTCATGCACGCGCAAGCCATAGTAGCCTTTTCCGCAGAAGGACGGAATGAGTGCCGGATGCACGTTGAGTATGCGGTTCGGAAAGCGTTCGTACACCTGCTCGTCAATGATGGTCAAAAATCCGGCCAACACGACCAAATCAATTTCTGCCGCCCCCAGGGTATCTGCCAAGGCCTTGGAATAGGCTGCGATACTGTCATACTCCTTTCGGGAAAGGACCGTCGAGGGGATTCCGTGCTTCTTTGCACGTTCCAGAGCATAGACGTCCGGCTTGGATGCCAGGACGAGCGTGATTTTTCCGTTTGCAAGCTCTCCGCGCTCCTGCGCGTCGATCAACGCCTGCAAATTCGTTCCGCCGCCCGAAACCAGTACGGCAATCTTCGTTTGCTTCTTATCCATCAGACAAGCACCACTCCGTCGTCGCCCTTGACGATGCTACCGATGACGTACGCATCCTCACCGTGTGCCTTGAGGATCTCGATTGCCTTTTCTGCCTCGCCTGCGGGAACGACAACGCTCATGCCCACACCCATGTTGTAGGTGTTATACATATCGCGCTCGGGAATGTTGCCCGTCTTCGCGATCAGATCAAAGATCGGAAGCACCTTGACGGATGCCTTGTCGATCCTTGCGGTCAGGCCCTTGGGAATGGATCTCGGAATGTTCTCATAGAATCCGCCACCGGTAATATGGCTGATTCCCTTCACGTCCACCTTTTCCAAAAGTGCAAGAATGCTCTTAACATAAATACGGGTTGGCGTAAGAAGGGTTTGTGCAACCGTCTTTCCGCCAAGCTCCTCGCGCGCTACGTAAAGCTCCGGATTGTTGTTATCAATATCAAACACCTTGCGTACCAAGGAGAATCCGTTGGAATGAACACCGCTGGATGCAAGCGCGATTACAACGTCCCCCTCCTGCATACGGGTGTTATCCAGCATTTTCTTTTTGTCCACAATTCCGACTGCAAAGCCGGCCAGATCGTAGTCCTCAACGGGCATCAGACCCGGATGCTCCGCCGTTTCGCCGCCGATCAGTGCCGCACCGGACTGCACGCAGCCCTCTGCCACACCGCTGACGATCGCCGCGATCTTCTCCGGAAAATTCTTGCCGCAGGCGATGTAATCCAGGAAGAACAGAGGCTTTGCTCCGCAGCAAATAATATCGTTGACGCACATGGCAACGGCATCAATACCGATGGTATCGTGCTGATCCAGAAGAATGGCCATCTTAACCTTGGTACCGCAGCCGTCGGTGCCCGAAACGAGAACCGGCTCCTCCATTCCTCCAAGGGACAGCCCAAAGCATCCGCCAAAGCCGCCAACGTCGTCCAGGCAGCCCTCATTTTTGGTGCGGGCAATATGCCGCTTCATCAGTTCAACCGCCTTGTAGCCTGCGGTGATATCCACGCCCGCCGCAGCGTAGCTCTCGGATTTTGAATTCTGGTGCATCAGGTGATTCCTCCATAATATGTGATAATGTTATGAAACGATTTATTCCTTGCCATTCCAGCAATAGGTGCAGAGTTTACACGGATCTACACCAATGGCCTCCAGGATCCCTTCAAGGGACTGGAATTCCAAGGACGAAAAATGAAATTTCTCACAGATCGCCGCTCGAAGCTTTCTGCCTCGCTCGGTATCCGATCTGCTGTATTCCTCCAAATGCTTGGAGCCTTCCTCCCCCTCCAGCTCATGGATGATCCTTCTGGCAAGGAGCTCCATTTCGCTATTGGACCGAGAAAAATTGAGGTACTTGCAGCTATGCATAATCGGGGGACATCCCGAACGCATATGCACCGCCTTGGCACCGTGCTCATACAGGAAATCCACGGTTTCCTTGAGCTGCGTTCCGCGAACGATCGAGTCGTCCACAAAGAGCAGGTTCTTCCCCTCAATCAATTCCTTGATCGGGATCTGCTTCATCTTTGCGACCTTCTCTCGCTCCACCTGCCGCTGCGGTGTAAAGCTTCTTGCCCAGGTTGGCGTGTACTTGATATAAGGGCGCGCAAACGGGATGTGGCTTGCATTGGCATAGCCGATGGCATGCGGTGTACCCGAATCGGGAAGTCCGCTGACATAATCAATGTTCTCGACATTGCCGTCTTTCACATCATTCTGTGCCATAATCGCGCCATCACGATTTCGCATACGCTCCACGTTGACCCCTTCGTAAGTAGAGGCGGGATACCCGTAGTATGTCCAGAGGAAGGCACACATACGCATCTTCTCCCCGGGTGCCATAAGCTGCTCGACCCCACGTTCGCGCGAGATCTCCACGATCTCACCGGGACCCAGCTCGCGTCGAACGGTATAGCCAAGCTTTTGGCACGCAAAGGACTCAAACGATGCACAGTAGTCCCCTTCCCGCTCCCCAATCTCGATGGGCGTCCGGCCAAGCAGGTCGCGCGCGGCGATGAGGTTTCCGCCATCCTTGAGGATCAGGATAGAAGCGGATCCGTCAATACACTGTTGTGCAAAGCGGATGCCGTCGGCAAAATTGTCCTTTTGGGAGATCAGTGCCGCCAGCAGCTCCAGAGAGTTGACTCTTCCTCCCGTCATAGCCGAATAATACCTTCCGCTATGCTCCAGATGGTTCTTGATCAGCTCCTCCGCATTGTTGATCACACCCACCATGCAAATCGCAAAGGTGCCGAGATTGGAGCGAATCAGAAGGGGCTGCGGATCGGCATCGCTGATGCAGCCGATGGCAGAGGTTCCCCTCATCTCGTCGAAGATCTTTTCAAACTTGGTGCGGAAGGGTGAATTTTGTATATTGTGAATATCTCTTTGCAGACCGATCTCCGCATCATAGGCCGCCATACCTGCTCGGCTGGTTCCCAGATGCGAATGGTAGTCCGTTCCAAAGAAGACATCGGACATGGCATCCTGCCGACAAACGGCTCCGAAAAAGCCTCCCATGAAAACCTCCAGGTAAAATTGAGATACGCGCAAGAGTGCGATCCGGTTGACAGATCACACCCCTGTGCGTCTTCGGTATTTTTTCTTTGACTCTGTTTTACGCGAAGAACAGCTTGGAAAGCGTCATCGGATCGATGTACTTGCCGTCCTTATATACGCGCATATTTCCGGAT
>JAFOGE010000100.1 GCA_017386965.1 Clostridia bacterium | reverse complement strand
GACTTGAGCTGAGAGGATAATTCACATAAAAAGATCCCCGTAAGCGATTCGCTTACGGGGATCTTTTTATCGGTTGGGAATCCTACGAATGTGGCGGAAGGTTTCCTTCTCACCCTGTTCCTTGAGCATGAGGAGCCATTCCTCAAGCTGCTCGGCAGTAGCAGGATGCATCTTCTCCTTGGCACCGCCGCGCAGGTAATATTCCAAGGGGGCAGCATCGGTGTAGCTCTTTCCCTGATAGATTTTGCTCGCCGCCACACGATCGCAAAACATTTCCTTGATGTAGCGTATAGGCATGGGAACAGGCTCATAGCGTTTCTCCTTCGGGTTCAGATCCACCCAGTACTCAAAATGATGACGGTTGCGCCCCTTATGATGCATCCATGCCAAGGAATATCCATAAAGCTCTCGCTCGCGCTCATTGGGGCTCCGTGTTCCCTGATAGTACCGCGCGCCCGGCAAAAACTCAGTGAGAGAATATTTGGAAAGATCGTGAAAAAGCCCCTGCCATCCGATCCCTGCCCGAAAGCAATGGGAAATAACTCGATGGCGGTGCTTGGTGACTGTATAAAAATGTGCAAACGGACGTGCCATACCTTCTCTTCCTTTCCTTCTCTCCTCTTTTACTATTATAGCATGTTTGCCGAGGTCTGTCAATGCTTGTCAAGGGCAAAAATAGGGATGGAGAACACTCATTCGTGTTTCTCCATCCCTTTTTGTTGGATCAATCAATGCTCATATCCATGCGGAAACGCATGATCTTACGCAACGTATTCTTTGGAAAATCCTCGGTACGGATCTTGAGCAACCCGATCTTCTTATAAGGCACGGCGGTGCGGTTATAGTCCTGAATAAAGGGGTGGAGGTAGGCGTACGCATCCTCAATGCCCTTTGCCTTGAGGAAATCCTCATTCGGGAAGATCTCTGCCACGGTGGTATTGTAAGCAATTCCGCGACGGCTGATTCCCTCATATACCACAACGTCTGCCACTCCGGGAATCGAGGAAAGAGCCGACTCGATCTCCTCCGGATAGACGTTCTTTCCGTTGGAAAGGATAATCAGATTCTTGATGCGTCCCGTGACCGCAAGCCATCCCTCCTCATCCAGATATCCGATATCGCCCGTACGGAAGTATCCATCCTCGTCAAAGGCAGCCTCGGTTGCCTCGGGATCCTTATAATATCCCAGCATTACGTTGTTTCCCTTGACGCAGATCTCGCCCTCGCCCTCCTCGTTTGCCTCACGGATCTTGACCGTGTCCACGGGAAGGACCATGCCAACACGGCCGGCCTTTTGATAACGGTTGCGATTGACGGCAATAACGGGCGCACACTCGGTAATGCCGTAGCCGTTGAGAATGGTAATGCCGATATTGTCAAAGAATTCGATCAGATTCTGCGAGAGAGGCGCGCCGCCGCAGATCACCAAGGAAAGCTCTCCTCCAAAGGTATCCAGGATCCCCTTGAAAAGCTTGCGCCGCAGATCCACACCGGTCTTGCGAAGCGCGTTGCTTACCTTAACGAGATTGGCAAACTCCTTCTCCATCTTCTTCTCACGGATCGCGTCCTCAATCTTGCGGCGGAAGCTCTCCAGATAAAGCGGTACAAGCACCATGTGCCCGGGTTTTTCGACCTTGAATTCCTTGAGCAGATAGCGGATTCCCGAGGAAATGTAGATCTCAGATCCAAGGCAAAGATGGCCTACCAGAGAGAGATTGGAGCCAAAGGTGTGGTGTGCCGGAAGGACACCGATCGTCTTGGGAGTGACGTGAATGACCTGCATTCCTGCAGCAATATCCGAAAGAATAGCCTTCTGGGAAAGCATAACTCCCTTTCCCTGTCCTGTGGTTCCCGAGGTAAAGGCCAGCATGGACATGGCGTCGGGCTGAAGACGGGTGCTCTCATAGGAGAGGTCGCCCGAATTGCGAAGCTCGGCTCCCTCACGGATCCAAGCGGAAAGGCTGTCCGCCTCCTCGGTGTCCGCATCCAGTCGAAGGACGGTCTGAATGTCCGTTTCAGAAAGAATCGTTGCAAGCTTTGCCTTTTCGATCTCGGCAGAACAGAAAACGGCCGAGCAATCTGCGCGCTTCACCGTAGCGGCAAGATCCTCCGCGGTCCAGTCCGGATCCAGCGGAACGATTACGGCACCGCTTGCCAGAATCGAAAAATAGGAGCATACCCAGGGGTAGGAAAGCTTGCCGATGAGTCCGATATGGGCATGCGTTAAGCCGTGATGATGAATGGACGTGCAAAGAGCAGCAACATCCTCGCGAAGCGCGGGAAAGGAAATGCGCACCGCCTCGGCGTCACTCGGACGATTGCGGTAGGAATAAGCAATACGGTCCTCGTACTTCTTGGCAACCGATTCCATCATCTCACGGATGGTCGCATAGGTCTGTACGGAATAAAGTGGATACTGTTTCATAATACCTCCATGCTTTTGCTTGGGAAATCTCCCGATGATTGATCGCGTTCGGCCAAGCAGGGGGGCTCGGCGTTGACGCGCGCGAAATTGCTATATAGTTTTTCCAAAGTAGAATAAAAGGCCCTAAGCTCCTCCTCGCCGATGTCACGGTCGATCTCTTGCTGGTAGCGGAGGGCCAGATCGCCGATGCGCTGCGCTAAGAGCTTGCCTCGATCAGTCAGATACAGCTTTGCGTTGTAGGAGCGCTTCCCTCTCTCGCCCTTGACGGCAACGATCTCGTTTTGCTTGAGTAGATCGATCTCGCGTGAGATGAGCGAGCGGTCGATCATGGCACAGCTTGCCAGCTCGCTGGCCGTCATCCCCTCGGGATGGGTGTAAAGCTCGTATAGCCAGAAGGCGTGAACCCCCTTGATTCCGATCTCGGTGGCATTGTCGATCTTGATGCGTTGCAAATGCTTGTTCACGCCTCCGATCAGAAGCGCAAACCGAATAAAACGATCCTTTTCCATGCTTCCTCCTAAATGTTGACTTGTCAACAACCCCTCCATTATACCACATAAATGTTGACTTGTCAACATCTTTTTTCGATTTTTCACTCTTTTCGCATCTCACGTCCTCTTTTTGGAGAAAAATCCTCTCGCTGAAGAGTCAGACGCGGATGGTAATAGGGATCTCCTCTCTCCAGTTCCTTTCCCCATTTTTCCCGAAAGCGGTTAATCTCTTGCAAAAATCGCGCCTGCTTTTCGGGGGTATCCTCTTTCCCTCGGCTCAGCGACTCATGATGATATCCCTTTGCAAAGGGCGTAAACACAATGCGATACCCCGCCTTGCGAATGCGCATGCAGAGATCCACGTCATTAAAGGCCACCGGAAATTCCATACTCATTCCCCCAAGGGAACGGTAAAGCGAGGCTCGAAGCAGCATGCAGGCTCCGGTAACGGCACTGAGGTTTTGCACCACCGAAAGGCGATAGAAATATCCCATATTCCCTTCCCGCAAATGCTTATGCGCA
Organism: Clostridia bacterium; assembly: GCA_017386965.1. GTDB lineage: Bacteria > Bacillota > Clostridia > Oscillospirales > CAG-272 > UMGS1865. Next base: position 1,504 of record JAFOGE010000100.1, on the reverse strand, counting down.
TGTCCTGCAACCCCGCCGATCCCAAGAATCACCCCTGCGTGCTGCACAGTCCTGTTCGGATAATAGAGCAGCGCACCGACCGCACCTACGTCCTCTCTCTGTCCGAACATCAGCATCTCCTCGATCCAGTCCGGTGTCAGGATCTCAACGTCGTTGTTCAAAAGAATGACGTATTCCCCTTTTGCTTCTTCAACTGCAAAATTGTTGATGGCAGAATAATGAAATTCCCCCTTCCACGAGAGCAATCGCACTCTTTCGTAGCGCTTCGACAGAGCTTTATAATAGGAAAAGGTTTCCGCCTCGGTGCTGTTGTTCTCAATTACAAGAACCTCGTAATTTGGATATTCCGTTCTCTCGCAGATCGCCTGCAAACAACGCTCCAGCATGCCGATTTGATCCTTGTTCGGGATCAAGACAGAGATCAAAGGCCGTTCAGCGAGCGTATATCGGATCCGATAGGTAGAGGGCGCAGCCGCATCCTCTACCCGACCGACAAGTCCTATGCGCTTCAAGTGCGCTTCGATCGCCCGCTTTGCCGCCTCCAAGGCGTAGGGCTTCGCTTCCGGATTCAATGCAACGGATCCTCGGTGCGCCCTCCAAAAGTAGAGCACCTTTGGAATATGACGGATGCAGGATGCCTGCTCGCTCAGACGCAAAAGCAGATCGTAGTCCTGGCTTCCGTCATACTCTCGTTGCAGTCGGCCTCCGCAACGATCAAAAAGGATGCGTGAAGCAACCGTCAAATGGCAAATATAATTATAACTTCGCAACAGATCCGGAGAGAAGTCCGGCTTGTAATGCGGCCAATAAGCATCGTGCGGAGTATATCGAAAGGTAGCCTCGTCCGTATAGATCAGGTCAGCCCCCTCCTTTTGAATCACCCGAGCCACCTCCCAAAGAGCCGTAACATCCAAGCAGTCATCGTGATCCAAAAGTGCGAGATATTCACCCGATGCAAGTGAAAGACACGCATTGGTGTTTTCGGAAATTCCGCGGTTTTCCTCCAAACGGCAAAAGTGAACGCGCGGATCCCCCTTGGCATACCGCTTGACCAAGTGCGAAAGCCGCTCCTCCTTTTCTCCGCTCCCATCCGCCAAGCAAAGCTCCCAGTGCGGATAGGTCTGTCGCAGGACGGAGCGCATCATGGCGCGAAGATACCGCCGAGGTGTTTTGTAAAGCGGAACCAACAGGCTGATGCGAATAGGGTCCCCGAATGCGGTCGCTTTCTGCCTGCGCAGCTCCTCTCTTTTGTGCTTCGGACGTGCAAATCCCGGGATGCCGATGCGCACCTTCCAGAACCGATCGCAAAAGAGGTAGCGGCGCAGTCGTTGCAAGAATCCCCATATGTTGCGCCCTGCCTCACTTCTTTTTGCAAGGTGAAGTAGCCTTTCTTTTTCCTTCATACCGTTCCTCTTCCTTTCCCTTCCTTTCTATCAGTATATCCTCCTTTTTGATACTTTACAGAAAAAAAGAATCGGTCAATGCCAAAAGATGCATGACCGAT
>JAFOGE010000099.1 GCA_017386965.1 Clostridia bacterium | reverse complement strand
GACACCGCTGCTGAGCGTGAGGTAGCTCTGGAGAAGATCCTGCCCTACCAGCAGTCCGACTTCGAGAAGATCTACGAGGCTCTCGAGGGCACCCGCGTTTGCATCCGCTTCCTGGATCCCCCCCTCCACGAGTTCGTTCCCACCACTGAAGAAGACATCGCTGCTCTGGCTGCTACCAAGGGTAAGACTGTACAGCAGATCAAGGACCTGATCGCTTCTCTGCACGAGTTCAACCCCATGATGGGTCACCGTGGCTGCCGTCTGGCCGTCACCTATCCCGAGATCGCCGCTATGCAGACCAAGGCCGTGATCCGCGCCGCCATCAACGTCCAGAAGGCTCATCCCGACTGGGATATGGTTCCCGAGATCATGATTCCTCTGGTGGGCGAGGTCAAGGAGCTGAAGTACGTCAAGAACGTTGTCGTCGCTACCGCTGATGCTGAGATCGCCGCTGCCGGTGTCGAGCTGAAGTACGAGGTCGGTACCATGATCGAGATTCCTCGCGCATGCCTGACCGCTGACGAGATCGCTCAGAACGCTGACTTCTTCTGCTTCGGTACCAACGATCTGACCCAGATGACCTTCGGCTTCTCCCGTGACGATGCCGGTAAGTTCCTGACCGCTTACTACGATACCAAGATCTTCGAGAACGATCCCTTCGCTCGTCTGGATCAGACCGGTGTCGGTAAGCTCATGAACATGGCTTGCAAGGAAGGCCGTGCTAACAACTCCGCCCTGCACATCGGTATCTGCGGTGAGCACGGTGGTGATCCCACGTCCGTCGAGTTCTGCCACGAGCTGGGTCTGGACTACGTGTCCTGCTCTCCCTTCCGTGTGCCGATTGCTCGTCTGGCTGCCGCTCAGGCTGCTATCAAGGCTAAGAAGTAATTCTTGCCGCGTGGCGTAAAAGCATAACAACAATTTCCCCTTGGTTGAGGTTTTCCTTGACCAAGGGGTTTTTCTGTAAGATAGATTTTTTGAAAATACCTCGTTTGTCTTGCAATTTGGTACGAAAAGGAGTATAATGTAATCGAAAGCCAATTACAAAGGAGGGGTAACTATGCCCAAAGATTATCGGTTAGTGGTGGCCGGATGCCGGGACTTTCATGATTATTCGGTTGCTTCATCAGAAATTACAAAGCACCTTCAAACACTTGATGCAGATTATTCCGTTATCATTGTGAGCGGCTGTGCCGAGGGCGCGGATAAACTCGGCGAGCGATATGCATCCGAACATAATTTGACAGTTGAACGATTCCCCGCCGAATGGGATAAGTATGGAAAGTATGCCGGACCGCGAAGAAATGCTCAGATGGCGCAAGTAGCCGACGCGGTACTGGTTTTTTGGGACGGGAAATCGAAGGGAACAAAAAATATGATAGAGAACGCAAAAAAAGCAAACAAGCCATATACCGTAATCAGTATTTAAGCCGAAGCCTTTTATTTTTTCAAATAAAGTAATCGAAAAGCAATTATTATAACCGTAAACCGTCCTTCATAAGTAATCGAATATTGATTATACTTTTAGTAGTATGATGATAGGAGATGGTGAAGGAATGGTACAAAAGATTATTGGCAGAAGGATTCAGGAAATCAGAAAACAAAGAGGGCTTACCCAAGAGCAGATGGCCGAAAGAGTGAATATTAGTCCCCACTATCTTTCCGCTCTCGAGAGAGGTGTGTACAACATAAAGCTGGATCTGCTCGTCGATATTCTCAATATACTGAACTGCTCCGCTGATGAGGTGTTTCAGGATGTTGTCGGTTCCTCATCGAAAATTAAGGCGAGCCAACTGTCGGAAAAGCTAAAGGGGCTTCCTGTACATGAACAAAGAAAGATACTTGAAGTGATCGAGATCATGATCGCTAACTCAGCCCAATAAAGACGGACAGGGGAAGGTGTGTTCACACGTCTTCCCCTGCTTTTTGTTTTCTCACAATAAAAATTGAAAACAACTTGAAAAAATATCCAATATGTGTTATAATAAGAGTGATCCAATCGTCATCTTTGATACATAGAGGAGGCGCTTCCCATGCTGCAAGACCTTCATTCCCACACCTACTATTCCTTCTGCGGAAAGGACACCCCCGAGGCCATCGTGGAGGCCGCCATCGCGGGAGGGCTGGATACCTTCGGCATCACCGACCACAACTACGGTGTCGGCTACGCCCGCCACAGTGTG
>JAFOGE010000098.1 GCA_017386965.1 Clostridia bacterium | reverse complement strand
CCGTGTCCTTGGAAAAATCCGAAGGCTTTGCGCAGTACATTCAAGTCATGGCGCTTTGGATCGACCGACGTTTGACGGACGATGAGGGCTGGAGCAGCTTTTGGAGCATGCTCAAGAACCTCCAAAACGATCCCGCGATCCTGAACGAAAGGGCGCATTTGACCACGTTCTGTCCCGAACGGAGCGGGAAGCCTTCCCTGCTCTTGTCCCTTGAGGATGCTCGCATACTCGGAGGAGATCTTTCCCGTGTAGAGCAGCTCTACGAGGCCGGCATCCGCATTCTGACGCCACTCTGGGCAGGGGTCACCTGCATCGGTGGAGCGCATAACACGCAGGAGGGATTGACCCCCTTCGGAAGGCAAGCTCTGTCCCGTGCGATCTCGCTCGGAATGATCCCCGATCTTTCCCATGCCTCTGTAGAATCCGCCAAGGAGATCCTTTCCATAGCCGAGGAGCTGCATTCTCCCGTGATCGCTTCTCACTCCAACGCCTATACCATTTGCCCCGTATCGCGGAATCTCCGCGACGGACAGATCCGCGAGCTGCTCCGCCTTGGAGGCTTGATCGGCTTGAATTTCTATACCGGGTTCTTAAAAAAGGATGCTTCTGCGACCGCCGCGAGCGTCTTTGAACACATTGACCATTTTCTAACGCTGGGGGCGGAGCAATCGCTTGCACTCGGCGGTGATATGGACGGGTGCGATCTGCCAAAGGATCTTCCGGATCTTTCGGCACTTCCCGCTCTGGCCGAACAGATGCTTTCACACAATTATTCCGAGCAGCTGGTGCGCGCGATCTTTTTCGAGAACGCCTATGCCTTTGCTCAAAAGCATCTTCAATAAGAATAGACCGAAACCCAATAAGGAAGGATAAAACCATGTTATTCAAAAGCACAAGAAGCAACGAGCAAGCCAACAAATCTGCCGCCGAGGTTATTAAACAAGGGCTGGCATCGGACGGAGGTCTTTTCGTTCCGGAAACCATTCCTTGTCTGACATGCGAAGAGATCCAATCGCTTTGCAAGGATTCCTATCCGGTTCGCGCGGCAAAGATTCTTTCTAAGTTCCTTGGCGACTACACCTATGAGGAGTTGCTTTCCGATTGTGAAAAGGCCTACTCCGAAGCCTCCTTTGTCGGCGGAGCTGCGCCCTTAGTTCCCATTCACGGTCCGTTTTCCGCTCTGGAGCTTTGGCACGGTCCTACGGCGGCCTTTAAGGACATGGCTCTTCAGATCATGCCCCGACTGCTCTCCCGTGCGCTCGTAAAAACAGGTGAGCAGCGCACTGCCTTGATCCTGGTTGCAACGTCCGGCGATACCGGAAAGGCTGCTCTGGAAGGATATAAGGATATCGACGGCATCAAGATTATGGTCTTCTATCCAGTGGACGGAGTCAGCAAGGTACAGAAGCTGCAGATGGCTACACAGACCGGCTCGAACGTGAACATTACCTCCATTCGCGGCAACTTTGATGATGCGCAGAATGGCGTAAAGGTGATCTTTGGCGACAAGGAAATGGAGAAGACGCTCAATGAAAAGGGATACTTCTTCTCCAGCGCCAACTCTATCAACTGGGGACGGCTTGCACCGCAGATCGTTTACTATGTATCTGCCTACTGTGATCTGCTTCTTAATGGCACGTGCAAGCTCGGCGACACCTTTAACGTTTGCGTTCCCACCGGAAACTTTGGAAACATTTTTGCCGCTTATCTTGCAAAACAGATGGGATTGCCGATCGGCCGCTTGATCTGCGCATCCAACTCGAACAACATTCTTACCGATTTCCTTGAAACCGGTACCTATGACCGAAACCGCGACTTCTATTTAACGATGTCCCCCTCTATGGACATTCTCATTTCCAGCAATCTGGAGCGTCTGCTCTATTTTGTTGCAGGAAGCGATAAGACGGCAGAATACATGGAATCCCTGAAGAAGACGGGCGCCTACACCGTTGATCCTGAGATCCTTGCCAAGATTCAGAAGGATTTCAAGGGATACTTTGCAAACGAGCAAACCACTGCTGCTACGATTCAAAAGACCTACCGCGAGTACGGATACCTTGCAGATACGCATACTGCGGTGGCAATCTCGGCAGCCGAGCAATACGTTAGCGAAAGCGGTGATGACCGTCCTATGGTCATTGCTTCCACGGCAAGCCCATATAAGTTTGCAAACAACGTTTACAAGGCAGTTTCCGGAAACGATCCCTCCTCCGATCTCGGAGCTTTGGATGAACTTTCCTCCTATACTTCTACCGAGATTCCCTATCCTTTGGCAGGCTTGGAATCCAGAGCAGTTCGCTTTACCGAGGTGATCGACCGAGATGAGATGAAGAACTCGATCCTGCACTTCATCGATTGATAAAAATAAAAACGTTGCCATGCCGACTCAGACATGGCAACGCCTTTACAAGCCCGCTTCAGGGAGAATTACTGCTCCTTCGGCTTAAAGGTTGCGCAAAGGGTCTCGCTGCTACTATCCGCGCTGCGAGGGCCGACTGCGATCTCGTTTGCCGTGCAATAGGTGTCACAATCGTGATAATAGCAGTTCTGTACGTTGCACTTGATCCCCTTGATATGCTTGCAGCCGCATCCGTTTTCACAATTCTTCTTTTCTTCCATGTTCTGCTCCTTGTCATCATACGGGAAAAGGCTCCCGTAGTTTATTTGAGAAAGACAATGCTTTCGCATGCTTTAGTATGACCCTTCCCGTCCGCTTTTATACCTTATAGAGAAAGGAGTATTGAAATGTCGCTTTACGTCATGGCCGATCTTCATCTTTCGTCCGACGGCAGCAAATCCATGGCCGTTTTTGGAGCCAGATGGACCGATTATATGGAAAAAATTCGCAAAAATTGGAATGCCGTTGTCACAGAGGAGGATACCGTGATCGTTCCCGGTGACATCTCTTGGGCGCTCAAGCTTGAGGATGCCTTGGAGGATTTTCGTTTCTTGGAATCCCTCCCAGGCAAGAAACTGATCGGAAAAGGCAATCATGACTTTTGGTGGTCCACGCTTTCCAAAATGAATGCTTTTTTAGAGCAAAATGAGATGCACTCCATTCGCTTTCTCTACAACAACGCCTACGCGCTTGAGGATTTTATCGTCTGTGGAACGCGCGGGTGGTTTTTGGAGGAAAGCCAACAAAATACCGTTGGCGAGGTGGATTATTCCCGCATTGTTGACCGCGAGGTAATCCGCTTGCGTTTGAGTCTGGACGAGGCTGTAAAGCTTCAAAAGGAGCAGGAAGCGCTCGGAAAATCCCTTCCGATTTTGGTCTTTCTGCATTTTCCGCCTGTTTGGAATGGCTTTGTCTGTCAGGAAATTCTGGATACACTGCGAGAATATCGGGTCAAGACATGCTATTTTGGACACATCCACGGTGCTTATTATCCTCCGCGCATGACGGAGCATGAGGGATTGGAGCTGGTCCTGACGTCTGCCGACTTCTTGCACTTTTCCCCAATGCCCATTCTCCCGGACTAAATTGCCTCTTTTCCACTTTACAACGCATTCTATGGATGTGTTTTTGCAAAAGAAAAGCGCAAAATTACGCATTTCTACCATATTATTTTAGGGAAACCTATTGACAAAACCGCAAAAAAATTATACAATATACTTTGTATGTAATATATTTACCGATGAAATTTGGAGGACTGTAAAAAATGAGTTTAATCAAATCCGAACTGACCGACAAGAGTGTATATACTCTGGAATTCTCGGTTGACAAGGCAACCTTCGATAAGGCAATTTCCAACGCATACCGTAAGCAGGTTGGAAAGATCGCCGTTCCCGGCTTCCGCAAGGGCAAGGCTCCTCGCTCTGTCATCGAGAAGATGTACGGCAAGGGATTCTTCTACGAGGATGCAATCAACGAGGTTCTTCCCGACGCTTTCGATGCCGCACTGGCAGAGTCCGGCCTTGATATGGTTGGCCAGCCCGAGTTTGACATTGTTTCCATTGATGACAACGGTGTTGTTCTCTCTGCAAAGGTTGCCGTAAAGCCTGAGGCAAAGATTGAGGGCTATCTGGGCCTCTCTGCTAAGAAGAAGGCAGTCAGAGTAACCAAGGATGAGATCGAGGCGGAGATCAACATGATCCGCGAGCGTAACTCTCGCGAGATCGAGGTGACGGATGAGGCTTCTCAGATGGGTGATGTCTGCACCATCGACTACGAGGGCTTTGTGGACGGTGTTCCCTTTGAGGGCGGAAAGGGCTCGGATTACCCCTTGAAGCTCGGTTCCGGCAACTTCATCCCCGGATTTGAGGAGCAGGTTGCAGGACACAAGCTGGAGGAGGCTTTCGACGTAAACGTTACCTTCCCCACCGAGTATCACGCAAAGGAGCTTGCCGGCAAGGCGGCTGTCTTTAAGACGGTTATTCACAAGATCAAGCACATCGAGCTTCCTGAACTGGATGACGATTTTGCAAAGGACGTTTCCGAATTTGATACAATGGATGAATATCGTGCCGATGTAAAGGCAAAAATTTCGAAGAGACATAAGGACGAGGCAGAGCGTGAGTTTGAAGACGCGATCCTCGATCAGCTCATTGAAAAGCTGGAGGCGGATATTCCCGAGCAGATGTACGTTGCAGAAACCGAGAACTTCGTTCGCGACTACGACAACCGTCTGCGTATGCAGGGACTGGATCTGAAGACCTACTTCCAGTACACCGGCATGAACCTGGATTCCCTGCGCGAGCAGCTTCGCCCGCAGGCCGAGAAGCAGGTTAAGCTCAGACTGGCTCTGGAAACCATCGCAAAGCTGGAGGCGATCGAGGTGACCGATGAGGACATCAACGCAGAGATCGAATCCATCGCAAAGACCTATAATATGGAGGCCGACAAGGTTCGCGAGATGATTCCCGTAGAATCCGTCGCTGAGGATATGAAGGTTAAGAAGGCAATGGAGCTTGTCAAAGAAAAAGCGATTGCAGCGAAGTAAATTTTACACTGTTTGAACCGGAAGTAGCAATTGCCATTTCCGGTTCCAATTATTATGAAACGAGGTATGAAGCATGCTTGATTCCAGAAATACCGAAAAAAACGCACTCGTTCCCATGGTCATTGAGCAGACCAATCGCGGCGAGCGCTCTTACGATATTTTTTCCCGTTTGCTCAACGACCGCATCATCTTCCTTTCGGATGAGGTCAACGATGCGACTGCCTCCTTGGTCGTAGCCCAAATGCTCTTCCTCGAGGCGCAGGATCCCGATAAGGATATTTCCTTCTATATCAACTCTCCCGGAGGATCGGTCACTGCCGGCATGGCGATCTATGATACCATGCAATTCATCAAGTGCGACGTTTCCACGATCTGCATCGGTATGGCCGCCAGCATGGGAGCCTTCCTTCTCTCCTCCGGAACAAAAGGCAAGCGTCTTGCTCTCCCTCATAGCGAGATTATGATCCATCAGCCCTTGGGCGGTGCGCGTGGCCAGGCCAGCGACATCCAGATCCAGGCAGAGCATATTCTGCGCACGAAGGCAACCCTAAACAGAATCCTCGCTGAGAATACCGGCAAGCCCCTGGACGTAATTGAGCGCGATACGGACCGTGACAACTATATGACAGCACAGGATGCGCTTGCGTACGGATTGGTAGATAAGATTCTGGCAAAACGTCCCTGATGCGTATAGAAAGGATTGACAGACACATTCATGGCAAACAATGCTAACAACAACGGAAAGAATCTGCGTCATTGCTCCTTTTGCGGACGCAATGAGCACCAGGTCAACTTTCTGATTCCTTCCCCCACCAATGCTTATATCTGCGATTTTTGCGTAGAGGCCTGCAATGAGTTGATCTTTGAAACCGAGCAGGAGGTTCAAAAATCCAATGAGCCGCTTTCTCTTTCCGAGCTTCCCCGCCCCATGCAGATCAAGGCTTCTCTGGATCAGTATGTGATCGGACAGGATGAGGCAAAGGTTGCTCTTTCCGTTGCCGTTTACAATCACTACAAGCGTATTCTCTCTCAAAAAACGGAAGCACAAAAGAGCAAAGGAAAGAAAAAAAAGGAAACCGATAGCTCTACCGATGAAAACGACGTAGAGCTTCAAAAAAGCAACGTCCTCCTGATCGGCCCTACCGGTGTTGGTAAGACCTATCTGGCGCAGACGCTTGCAAAAACGCTGAAGGTTCCCTTTGCAATCGCAGACGCAACGACCTTGACCGAGGCCGGATACGTGGGTGAGGACGTGGAGAACATTCTTCTCCGTTTGATCCAAGCCGCAGATTACAACGTTGAGCTTGCAGAGCGCGGAATCATTTATATTGATGAGATCGACAAGATCTCTCGAAAGAGCGAAAACCGTTCCATCACACGTGATGTTTCGGGCGAAGGCGTGCAGCAAGCATTGCTCAAGATTCTGGAAGGAACCGTTGCAAACGTTCCTCCGCAGGGCGGACGCAAGCATCCGAATCAGGAATTCATTCAGATCAATACAAAGAATATTCTCTTTATCTGCGGCGGCGCATTCGACGGTCTGGATCAAATTATCGAAAAGCGCAAGGGCAATCAGGTCATCGGCTTCGGCGGTGAGATCAAAACCAAGACAGAACGCAAAAGCACCGGGATCTTCCGCGATGTGGTTCCGCACGACATCGTCAAATTCGGACTGATTCCCGAGCTGGTGGGACGTGTCCCCGTGATTGTTCCGCTTTCCGATCTGGATCGTACGGCCCTGATCCGAATTCTGACAGAGCCGAAGAATTCGCTTGTAAAGCAATATGAAAAGCTGTTTCGTATGGACGGCGTAAAGCTTACCATTCCCAAGGATGCGCTGGAGGCGGTTGCCTCTATGGCGATCGAGCGAAATACGGGAGCACGCGGTCTGCGTTCGATTTTGGAAAACGCTATGACAGATATTATGTATGAGGTTCCCTCTCGAAGTGACATCGCTGAGGTGGTCATCACACCGGAATGCCTGCGCAAGGAGGGCCCCTGCAACTATATTCTTCTGCGCGACACGTTACCGGAAGGTGCCGAAGCGCCTGCCCTGACGGACAGCAACGAGCCCGCATAAGCGATTGAGGTGAGAATGAAATGCTTCTTGCATTTCATTCTCACCTCGTTTTATTCCTTTAAGAGCCGCATCCGCAGCGTCCGCCGCCCTTTTCGGGGGTGTGCGGAGGCGTTCCATGCATGCAAAACTCACCGATCGGGAAAGGCATTTCGCGGAAGATCTTACAAGGATCATCCTCCTCAACTGGACGGCATTCCTTTTCGGGAATGCAATACTCCGTTGCATTGATCAAATATTGCGCGGGACGAACGATGCGCACGACGGAAAAAATACCCAGCGAAACGGTAAGGTACCGTCCCCTTCTGCCATCTCCGTCATCGAAGATCAAGGGAGCATTCATGGAGGCGAGAACCGACTCGGGCAGATCGCGCTCGCAGCAGCAACAGCAGCATTTGCAGTCGCTGATCTTCTCCACAAGTCTGCTTCCCAGAACAACAGGATCGACTGCTTCAACAATTGCCGTAGGAACGTTCTTTTCTCCGCAAACCGGTTCGGGATCGCAGCAGAAGCCGCCGGAAAGTCCGTTGCTCTTAAAGATGTTGACGTTGCTCTCCCCGCCATAAAGGATCACTCTCTTTTCGATAGCGGCAATTCCCTCCACCTCATGCGAATGGTTGCCGCCGACACAAACCTCAAAGAGGACCTTTACGTAAAAGCGAATCGTAACGGCATAAAATCCACGGTTGAACTGGATCGGATCAATCCCAATGCAGCTCCAAACGATCTGCGCATGCTTTGCGCGAACTGCAGTTGCGCGTTCCATAATCTCATTTCCAAAATCGGAAAGGTAAACCCGCACGTCCTCGTAGCAATCACGGTCACGGCAAGAATCCAACACGCGGTTGGTTTCAATGCAAACCGTGTCACGGCATATTCCGGATGGAGGCGCACAGGGGAATCTGTTTTCCGTCATAAGCGATGATCTCCTTTTTGGTAAATTCAGAGAAAACTCTCTTCGCTAATATTCTATGCAACTCCCTATTTTTTGACACAAAAAAGGAAGGATTGTCCGGCCGATGACGGCTGGACGTCCTTCCTTTTCTTGATGGGAATACGATTGCGCGTATCAGAAGCGCATGGTAAGCTGATCGGTTTCCTGTACATTATCCAGTGCGCCGTTGACGCGAAGAATATCAATGACCGCTTTGCTCAGCTTTGCACGGATCTGCAGATCCTCAATCGAGAAGAAGGGTTCCTCCTCTCTGGCGCGGATGATATTTTCTGCCGCACTTTCTCCAAGTCCCGGAAGAGCGGAAAACGGCATTCGGATTGCTCCGTTTTCGGGTTGGAAGACGTAGGAATGGGATTTCTGAAGATCTACCGGCAAAAAGCGAATGCCACGTGCCATAGCCTCATTGATGAGCTGGAGAACGGTTACGCTTGCCTGCTCCTTGGGGGAGGCCTCCTTGCCGCGCTTTTGAATATCGCGCATAACGGCAACGACGTGTCCCTTTCCGCCCCGAACGATCTGTGCGTCAAATCCATTGGGGGCAACCGTGAACATGGTGCAGTAGAAGGCCACGGGCTGATGCACCTTATACCACGCCAGTCGAATCGCTGACATGACGTAGGCAGCAGCATGCGCCTTCGGGAAGAGGTACTTGATCTTCTTACAGGAAAGGATATACCATTCGGGAACGCCATGCTCACGCATCGCAGCTTCCCACTCAGGGGTAAGTCCCTTTCCCTTTCGAACCGCCTCCATGATCTTAAAGGAGGTGGAATTATCCAATCCGTAGCGGATCATATCCAGCATGATACCGTCACGGGTTCCAATCACGCGCGAGATATCGCAGATTCCCTCGCGGATCAGATCCTGCGCGTTTCCAAGCCACACGTCTGTACCGTGGGTCAAGCCTGAAATCTGCAGAAGGTCTGCAAAGTTTCGCGGCTTTGCATCCAGAAGCACCTGCTGAATAAAAGGGGTTCCCAACTCGGGAAGACCGTAGGTGCCAATGGTACACCCCTCAATATCTTCGGGACGAATCCCAAGCGGCGCGGTGGATTCAAAGAGCTCATAAACCGACCGATCGTTCATAGCAACATCCATAACGGAGGAATCCGTGAAGGTTTCAAGCCACTTGTATTTGGTCGGAATATCGTGTCCCAGCTCGTCCAGCTTAAGGATGGTATCGTGGAGATAGGAAAAAGCAAAGTGCGTGGTGATGATCGAGGAATTGGGGTCATCCGCCGGATGCTGAACCGGTGTGAAATCGTAAATATCGAACTTCTGCGGAACAACGATAATGCCTCCGGGATGCTGTCCCGTCGTCTTCTTGACACCTACGCAGTTCATGACAAGGCGATTCATCTCTGCTCTTGGAAGGCTGATCCCCTTTTGCTCGACGAATTTCGCCACGTATCCGTAGGCAGTCTTGTCCGCGAGCGTTCCAAGCGTTCCGGCGCGGAACACGTGTCCCTCACCGAAAAGCTCCTCGGTGTATTTATGTACCCGCCCCTGTACGTCGCCCGAGAAATTCAAATCAATATCGGGGGACTTATCTCCATAGAACCCAAGGAAGGTTTCGAACATAATATCGTGTCCGTCTGCCTTGTATTTTGTCCCGCATTTCGGACAGATCTTGTCGGGAAGATCGAATCCCGAGCCGACCGAGCCGTCGGTAAAGAACTCATTGTGTCGGCATTCCGGATTTGGACAATAATAATGCGGTGGAAGCGGATTGACCTCGGAAATACCCGCCATGGTTGCAACGAAGGAGGATCCTACGGATCCGCGCGAGCCAACCAGGTATCCTTGCTCCTCACTGTAATGCACCAGACGCTGTGCGATAAGATAGAGTACGGCAAATCCGTTCTTAATGATCGACGTCAGCTCTCTTTCCAAGCGTGCAGATACAAGCTCCGGGAGAAGATCGCCGTATTGTGCCTTGGCGCGGCTCCAACACATCTCCTCCAGCTCTTGCTCGGCACCTTCCATCTCGGGTGTATAGTTCCCCTTTGGAATCGGCCGCACGCGCTCGATCTGATCAGCGATCAGATTCGTATTGGTAACCACGACCTCATAGGCTTTTTCTTCGCCCAAATAAGAAAACTCCTCCAGCATCTCATCGGTTGTACGGAAATACAGACCGATATCCCGATCGAAATCCTTGAATTTTTGTCCCGCAAGAAGGATCTTTCGGAAAAGCTCGTCCTCTTGATTGGGGAAATGTGCATCGCAGGTTGCGCAGACGGGTTTTCCGTAACGCGCGCCAAGCTCAACGACACGGCGGTTCAGATCGCGCAAGCCCTCCTCATCCGCAATCTTGCCCTCTGCAATGAGAAAGCGGTTGTTGCAGGTCGGCTGGATTTCCAGATAGTCATAGAAGTTGACGATTTCTTCAATCTCTGATTCGGGGCGGTTTTCGAGAATCGCGCGGATCAACTCGCCCGACTCGCAGGCAGAGCCGATGATCAGTCCTTCTCTATGCTTTTCCAGCACCGTCTTTGGAATGCGCGGAAACCGCTTGAAATAATCCAGATAGCTGAAGGAAATCAGCTTGTAGAGATTCTTCAAGCCCGTGGTATTCTTGACGAGAATGATCTGATCGTAGGTGTTCAACTTCAAGGGATCTGCTTTTTCGGTCATTTCGCGCTGCAGATCACGCAAATCGTGCAGCTCCAGCTTCTGCATCGTATCGATCATGCAAAAATAAATACGCGCAAGGATCTCCGCATCATCGCAAGCACGGTGATGGTTAAAATCTCCCAAATGGTAATATTCCGCCAAGATATCCAGCTTATGCTTGTTCAGATCCGGATGGATATGACGGGACAGTGCGACGGTATCCAGGTAGGGATTCTCAAACGGAAGATTGGAAAGCTTTGCAAAATGACGGATGAATCCAATATCAAAATTTGCGTTGTGCGCAATTAAAAGAGGCTTAGGAGAACCGGCAGGAACCGCATCGTTTCCAATAAAGGCAAAAAACGCGGCAAGCGCTTCCTCTACCTTGGGAGCATCCTTGACCATATCATCCGTAATACCGGTTAGGTTCACAATATCCTCGGGAAT
>JAFOGE010000097.1 GCA_017386965.1 Clostridia bacterium | reverse complement strand
CTTTGCCGAAATGGAGGAGGATAACGTTCACTTCCGCTTTGTCGGAAATCTTGAGATCTTCCCAAAAGAGCTTCAGGAAAAAATGAACCGCATTGACCGTGAGACCTCTCACAAGCCCTTTATTTTGAATATTGCAGTCAATTATGGCGGACGCGAGGAAATCGTTCATGCTTGCAATGAGCTGATCAAGCAGGGAAAAACGGAGGTTACAGAGGAGGATATTTGCAAAAATATCTATACCGCCTGCTGCCCGGATCCGGATCTGATCGTTCGTACAGGAGGAGATCTCAGTACCTCAAACTTCCTGCTTTGGCAATCCGCTTATACCGAATACTACTTTACCGATGTGCTCTGGCCGGATTTCACTTCAGAGGACGTAGATCGTGCTGTTGCCGCATTCTATTCCAGAAAGCGGCGCTACGGCGGCGTTTGACGGAGGTATTATGAAAACGAGAATTATTACCTCGATCGTCGCAATCCTGGTGCTGGTTCCGGTATTGGTCTTTGCAGACTATCCGGTTTTGCCGATCGCTCTTGCAATCGCATCCCTGATTGCCGTGTGGGAAATGCTTAACTGCATTGGACTGCTTCGCGCATGGATCCTTACGGTTCCGCTTTCGGTAATTACGCTTGCCTTTCCGATATGCATTCGCTGGATTCCCATTCAGCTCTTACCGAAGATCACGCTTGCAGTCGGACTTCTTGCTGCATTGTATTTCTTTACAGTTCTTATCTTCTCACACGGAAAATACAAGCTGAGCGACGTTTGTGTTTGCTTTACGACGGTCTTCTACATTTTAGCAGGATTTAACGGAATGCTCTTCGTCCACGATCATGTGGATGGTGGAGAATACATCTATCTGATTGCCTTTATCGGCGCTTGGGTCACCGACATTTTTGCATATTTTTGCGGCATGCTATTCGGCCGTGGAGGAAAGCATAAGCTGATTCCGGACGTCAGTCCAAAGAAGACGGTAGAGGGAAGCATTGGCGGAATCGTTTTCTGCATTCTGAGTATGATCCTCTACGGAGTGATCGTTTCCGCAATCGAGCCGAGCCTGCAGCCGAACATTCCTGTTTTTGCCTTTGCGGGGCTTTTGATCTCAATCGTTTCACAAATCGGAGATCTGTGTATGTCCCTTATCAAGCGCACTTACGGAATCAAGGACTATGGAAAGCTTTTCCCCGGACACGGCGGAATGCTCGACCGTTTTGATTCTGTTTTGGCGGTGTCGTCCGTGCTTTTGGTAATAACCTCTTTCTTTGATTTTTTCTAATTTCCACGAAAGGAAGCTCTTGCCTCGGCAAGAGGACTCTAGGATTATGCAAAAGGAATCTCTATATCCGCCCATTTCAATTCTTGGCTCTACCGGATCTGTCGGAGAGCAAGCAATCGACGTGGCGTTAAAGAATCATATTGTTGTAAATTCGCTTTGCGCGCATAAGAACGCGGCTCGCGTGGAAGCGCAGGCAAGACTGCTTGGAGTGCAGGCTTGCGCAATGGCGGATGAATCCGCAGCTGCTGATCTGAAGCTACGTTTGGCGGATACCGACATCCGTGTCTTTTCGGGAATGGACGGAATTTGCGAGATGATCTCGCAAAGCTACGGCGATCAGCAGGAAACCGTTGTCAATTCCGTGATCGGAGAGGCGGGACTGCGTCCTACGTTAGCCACCCTGGAAGCAGGAAAAAAGCTGGCGTTGGCAAATAAGGAGTCGCTTGTTTGTGCAGGTGAGATCGTGATGGATCTTGCTCATCGGAAGGGATTGGAGATCCTTCCGGTAGACAGTGAGCATAGTGCCATTTTTCAATGCTTGCGTGCAGGAGATACAAAGAGCATCAAGCGGATCCTTCTCACGGCATCCGGAGGACCGTTCTATGGAATGACGAGAGAAGAGCTCGCTCAGATCACCGTTGAACGCGCTCTGGCGCATCCCACCTGGAACATGGGAGCAAAGATCACCATTGACAGCGCTACCTTGATGAACAAGGGCTTTGAGGTGATTGAGGCTGTGCATCTCTTTGATGTTACCCCGGAACAAATCGAGGTGTTGGTTCACCGCGAGAGCATAATGCACTCGGCGGTAGAATATATTGACAATAGCGTAATTGCCCAGATGTCGGTTCCGGATATGCGCCTCTGCGTTCAGTATGCTCTGACGCATCCGTATCGCACAGAGGCAGTAATACCGCAGCTGGATCTGACAAAGGTGGGGAAAATGACCTTTGCCCATCCTGATACCAAAACCTTCGTTCTTCTTCAGCTGGCGCTGGACTCGATTGCCAAGGGCGGCGCACTTCCTGCGGTCCTGAATGCGGCAAACGAGGTTGCCGTTCAGGCATTCCTGCAGCACAGGCTTTCCTTCACGGGAATCTTTGATCTGGTCACCGAAACGGTTTGTGCGCTGGATGCTGCAAAGAACGAGAACACAATCGACGGTATTTTTGCGTTTGACAGCGAGGCAAGAACGCTTGCCAATGAATTTTTGAAGCGGTACCGTTGATGGTCTGCCGCATGCATGCGGAGGAGTAAGCCTTGAATTTTTTATATATCCTATTGGCAATTTTTATATTTGGACTTCTGATTTTCATCCATGAGCTGGGACATTTTCTGATGGCACGCCGTTGCGGAGTGATCGTTCTGGAATTTGCGATTGGTATGGGACCGCGCATTCTTTCGAAGAAGTCAAAGAAGAGCGGAACCGTCTATTCCTTGCGCCTGTTCCCACTTGGCGGATTCGTCAGCATGCTCGGCGAGGACGGAATGGAGGCGGTGCAGGGTAAGCAACCGCAGGAGGGTGGAACGGATGCTTTCAAGCAGGATGATTTTCTGATCAACAGTACGGATGAGAAACAAACGGAGGAAGTAGAAGCATCCCAAACGCCGCAGATGGATCCCGAGCTTGCAAAGCACGCCTACTGCAATCAAAGCGTTTGGAAGCGCATTCTGATTTCTTTAGCCGGCCCTGTTATGAATGTGATCCTCGGATTCGTCTTGATGTTTGTCTTTGTTCTGGCGTCCGGATCCGGATCGGTCGCGACCACAACCATTGGCGGCTTCCACGTTGCCTACGCTCCGCCTGCGGAGGAATCCCTTGCGGGCTTCGAGGCCGGAGATTATCTCTACTCCTTCTATACCGCAACGCCTGAGAACCGCATCTATTCTTACGATCAGGTCCTGCGCATGGCGGATTCCTTGAACGGAGCTTCGATTGATGTTTATATCATGCGTGAGAGTGCTGATAAAATGGATGTTTCGATCGTTCTGATTGAAGACGTTGCGTTGACGCGCGACCTGGTAGAGCGATTCTTCACGAACTCCCTCACAGAGCAATCCGGCCTTCAAATCGGGGATGCCGTCAAAAAAGTAAATGGTACGCACGTGCATACCTACCATGATCTTGCCTATGAGATTATGAATCAAGGATATCAGCCCATGGAGCTTACCGTTCTTCGCGACGGCGAAACGATTGTTTTGAAGGACGTCAAGGTTCCCAGCTATACGGATAACGGAGCGACCTTTGGAAATGTGGATTTCCTGGTTTATGCTGAAAAGGATTTTGGTATTCTTACCGCCTTGAAGCATACCTGGTTCCGTTCCTGTTCTACGGTGAAGATGGTATATGATAGCCTGTTTGGCCTTTTCTCCGGACGTTACGGTGCAGAGGCCGTTTCCGGACCGATTGGAATTACCAAGACGATCTCCGACGTTGCGCAGAAGGGAATGCTGAACGTATTGTATCTGGTCGTCGTGATCTCCATCAATCTTGGCATTATGAATCTCTTGCCTTTCCCGGGACTGGATGGAGGGCACCTTATGATCTATCTGATTGAGCTCATTCGTAGAAAACCCATGAAACGGGAGCTTGAGGGCGTGATCAATTTTGTCGGACTTGTGATCCTTTTGGCATTGGCTGTTTTAATTATGATTAAGGATGTGATAGCATTATGAAGTATAACGAGATCAGAAGAAAGAGCCGCGAGGTGCAGATTGGACAAAAGCGTTTGGGCGGAACCGCTCCGATCGCGATTCAGTCTATGACCAATACGGACACGGCGGATGCGGCTGCCACTGTAGCACAGATCCAAAAGCTGGAGGCGGCGGGATGTGATATCGTTCGCATCTCGGTTCCCACAATCGAATCTGCCACTACGATTCTTGCCATCAAGGATGCCGGGATTCAGATCCCGATCGTAGCAGATATTCATTTCGATTATCGGATCGCACTGCGTTGCGCAGAGCTTGGATTTGACAAGATCCGCATCAATCCCGGAAACATTGGCGAGGATAGCCGCGTAAAGGCAGTCTGCGACGCTTGCCGCACTCGCAAGATCCCGATTCGCATTGGCGTAAACAGCGGTTCTCTGGAGAAGGAGATCCTTGCAAAGCATGGGGCTCCCACGGCAGAGGCACTTTGCGAAAGCGCACTTTATCACGCCGGATTACTTGAGAAGTTTGGATTTGAGGATACGGTGATCTCCATCAAGGCTTCCACCGTTTCCGAAATGATCAAGGCCAACCGTCTGTTGGCAGAGGCAACTCCTTACCCCTTGCATCTTGGTGTTACGGAGGCGGGAGGAGGCAATCGCGGTTTGATCAAGAGCGCGGTTGGTATTGGCTCCTTGCTTTGCGACGGCATTGGAGATACGATCCGTGTGTCCTTGACGGACGATCCGATCCAGGAG
>JAFOGE010000096.1 GCA_017386965.1 Clostridia bacterium | reverse complement strand
CAGGAGGGGTTGAAGTCAAGCCCCATGCCCTTGTCCTTGGCGTAATCTACCCAAGAGGCGAAATGGCGGTTTTCGATCTCGTTGAGGTCCACCTTCTCGTCGGTGTCGGCGTAAATGGAATGCAGATTCAGACGGTGGCGACCGGGGATCATGGAGAGCGCCATATCAAGGTCCTGGCGCAATTCCGCCACGCTTCTGGCGCGACCGGGGTAGTTGCCCGTGGTCTGAATGCCGCCGGAAAGGGCGGTGTCCTGGAACAAAAAGCCCAAAACGTCGTCCCCCTGCCAGCAGTGCAGGCTGATGGGAATGCCCGCCAGCTTTTCCATCACCGCGTCGGTATCCACGCCGATGGAGGCGTAAATTTCCTTCGCGATCTCGTAATTCTTCTGTACGTTCATCATCGTTTCCTCTCTTACTTACCGGACTTGCCCAGGTACTTGCAGTATTCCTCGAAGTGGGCATCCCAAAGAGCGGCCTCGGTGGGCTCGTAGATGGCAAGAGGCGTGGAATTCTTCACCACTTCTCTCACTTCCTTCACGTCCTTCATCTCGCCCAGCGCCAAAAGCTGGCAGGAGATGTTGCCGATGACGGTTGCCTCGGAGGGGCCTGCCACCACCTTGAGATTCATGGCGTTGGCGCTCATGCGGCAAAGGAGCGTGTCCTTGATGCCGCCGCCCAGCATATTCATCTGCGCATAGGTCTTGCCCGTCACCTCGCAAAGGCGGGACATATTCAGCTTGTACTTCATGGCGAGAGACTCGTAGATGCAGCGCATGATCTCGCCGCGGGTCTGGGGGACGTACTGCCCCGTCACCTCGCAGAACTTCTGCACGCGGCCGGGAAGGTCGCCCGCCAATTCAAACTCGGGAGCGTCGCAGTCGATGAAGCAACGGAAGGGCTCGGCGGCAAGCGCCTCTCTCTCCAGGTCCGCATAGGAAACGTCAAAGCCCTCGCGGATCCACTGACGGCGGGACTCCTGGATGAGCCAAAGACCCATGATGTTGCGCAGGAAGGTGATGCTGCCGTTGTAGCCGCCCTCGTTGGTGTACTCCACCCGCTCGGAGGCGTCGGTGATCACAGGGCCTGCAAGCTCCGTGCCGAAGAGGGACCAGGTGCCGCAGCTGATGTAGGCGAAGTCGCCCTCCGCGGGAGCGGAGAGAACGGCACTTGCGGTGTCGTGGGTGCAGACGGCGATGACGGGAATGGGATCGCAGCCAAACTCCTCGCAAAGCTCGGGGAGCAGGTTGCCGTATGCCTCGCCGGGGTTGATCATGGGAGGAAGCAGACGCGCCTCGATGCCCAGCTTCTCAAGGATATCGTACGCCCACTCGCCCTTGGCGGGGTCCACCATATTGGAGGTGGTGGCAATGGTCCACTCCGCTCTCTTCTCCCCCGTGAGGAGGTAAGCGAAGAGGTCGGGAATGAAGAGCAGGCTCTCTGCCGCGGATACCAGCTCGGGGCGGTACTTGCAGAGGTAGTACAGCTGATAGATGGTGTTGATGCGCATGCACTGAATGCCCGTGCGCTGATACAGCTCGTGCTTGGAAACGGTCTCGAAGACCTCCTCGGGCATGCCCACGGTGCGCTCGTCGCGATAATGCACGGGGTTGCCGATCAATTCGCCCTTCTTATCGATCAGGGCGAAGTCCACGCCCCAGGTGTCGATACCGATGGCGTCGATCTTGCCCACCTTCTGCAGGGCCTTGCGGATGCCGTTCTTCACCTCGAAGAACAGACGAAGAATATCCCAATACATATGACCGTTTGCCAAAACGGTATCGTTGGAGAAGCGATGGATCTCCTCCACGTTGATCAGCTTTTTGTCGCTGTCGTATTCGCCGATCATGGCGCGGCCGCTGGAGCCGCCGAAGTCAAAGGCGAGGATCTTCTTGGACATAATGCTACTCCTTTATCTTTTGCTTTCATTATCAAACGGGGTTTTGTCCCTCTATTATAGCATTTCTCTCGGCGTTTGTCCATAAGGTGGACGCATTTTCCTCGGAAAAATTCGGAAAAAATTCCGTCCCGCCAAAAAACTCGCGGAAATTGCGGAAAAATCCGTTTCTTTTTTGGAAAAGCCCTTGCAGAACGGATTTTTTTATGTTAAAATGAAGCGTAATCCCTTAAGGAAAATTAAAATTTACATAAGGAGAACAAACCAATGGCTGCAAACAACAGATACGTCGGTGAATATCCCGTCATCGGCATTCGTCCCTGCATCGACGGCCGCCGTGGCCCCATGATGCTGAGAGAGTCTCTGGAGCCCACCGTTTGGGCAATGGCCAACGCCGCAAAGAAGCTCTTTGAGGAGAACCTTTTCTACTCCAACGGTGAGCCCGTGAAGGTCGTCCTGGCGGACACCTGCATCGGCAGAGTTCCCGAGGCCGCCGCCTGCGCCGACAAGTTCAAGCGCGAGGGCGTTTCCATCACCCTGTCCGTCACCTCCTGCTGGTGCTACGGCTCTGAGACCATGGACATGGATCCCAACACCATCAAGGGTGTTTGGGGCTTCAACGGCACCGAGCGTCCCGGCGCGGTTTACCTCGCCGCCGTTCTGGCAGGTCATGCCCAGAAGGGTCTTCCCGCCTTCGGCATCTACGGCCACGAGGTGCAGGACATCGACCAGGTTTCCGAGATCCCCGAGGACGTCAAGGAGAAGCTGCTCCGCTTCGGTCGCGCCGCTGTGGCAGTTGCCACCATGCGCGGCAAGTCCTATCTGCAGATCGGCTCCCAGTGCATGGGTATCGCCGGCTCCATCATGGACCAGAGCGTGCTGGAAGACTACTTCGGCATGCGCGTTGAGTCCGTGGACGAGGTCGAGATTCTCCGCCGCATGGAAGAGGGCATCTACGACGAGGCAGAGTACCAGAAGGCTCTTGCCTGGACTCGCGAGCATTGCAAGGAGGGCAGAGACGACAACCCCGAGACCACTCAGTTCCTGGGCGAGGAGCGCAAGATCAAGTTCACTCGCGAGGAGAAGGATAAGCAGTGGGAATTCACCGTCAAGATGTACTGCATCATCAAGGATCTGATGGCAGGCAACAAGAACCTCCCCGATGCCTTCGAGGAGGAGAAGGTGGGTCACAACGCCATCGCAGGCGGCTTCCAGGGTCAGAGACAGTGGACCGACCATTGGCCCAACTGCGACTATCCCGAGGCTCTGCTTTCCTCCACCTTTGACCACAACGGCGCTCGCGAGCCCTTCACCCTTGCCACCGAGAACGACATTCTCAACGGTATGGGCATGCTCATGATGCGTTTGCTCACACACCGCTCACAGATCTTCGCTGACGTTCGTACCTACTGGTCCGGCGAAGCTACCGAACGCGTAACCGGGTACAAGCTCGAAGGCAAGGCTGCTGAATCCAACGGTAT
>JAFOGE010000095.1 GCA_017386965.1 Clostridia bacterium | reverse complement strand
GTCCAGCAATTCCATTCCATCAAAGTGTGGAGCATAGACGTCAAGCGCCAAGCCGGCCTCGTGCTCACTGCAGCCCACCTTGGCCGCAATGCCTGCCTCACTGCTGTTCAGGATCTCCTGCTGCTCCTCCGACGTGCGGTAGTCGCTAACCACGTACATGCGCACACCTGTTTCTCTCTGTATCTCCTCACGCAGACGGATATAATCGTCCCGCATCAGAGGATGCATGAGCGCACCGCGATACAGCACCAGCTCGGCCTCGTAGCCCTCGGGGAGAGGATGCTCACTGTTGATCAGCATCAGGTTTCGCGTCGCACGAACATTCTTCTCTGCCAGAAGCTGCTCCTGCGTCCAAAGCGTGCAGCACGAAGGCGCAGGGGATACTGCATGGAGCGAAAGCTCCTCCCTCTGCTCCAACCGATAGAGGATCGGGAACCACCACTCCCCCTTGTGAAGGAAGAATGCACTACCTCCAAGGAGAAGCGAAAGAAGGAGTAAGCAAAGCAGCTTACGCCATGTTCCAAGCTTCCTCATATTGCAAATCCTCCGTCCACTCCGAGGACCTGTCCCGTGATAAAGGATGCCTCGGGAGAGGCCAGGAAGCAAATCGCCGATGCAACCTCCTCAGGTCGTCCCAAGCGGCAAAGCGGCGTTTCCTCGGCAAGGGATCGTTTCGTTTCTTCATCCAGGACGGCGTTCATTTCGGTTTCGATCACACCGGGCTCGATACAGTTGACGGTGATACCGGAGGGGCCAAGCTCCTTGGCAAGTGCCATGGTCAGTCCGCGAAGCCCTGCCTTGGATGCAGAATAATGCACCTCGCAGGAAGCCCCTGTTTTCCCCCACATCGACCCTACGTTGAGGATCCTTCCGCTCTTTTGGGAAATCATGCATTTCGCGGCCGCGCGTGTGACGTAAAAAGCGCCGTCCAGGTTGGTCTGCATCATGCTGCGCCAGTCCTCGTCCGAGAGATCCGTAAAGAGCTTGATCTGCGAAATGCCCGCATTATTGACCAAAACGTCGATCCCTCCAAGCAGCTCTGCTGCACTCCGTACGGCTGCCTCCGCCTGTGCAGGATCACGAATGTCCGCCTGCAGGGCATAGGCGCCCGTTTCGGCGGCAAGCGCCTCTGCCTCGGCCGCGGCCTTGCGATAGAGGAAGGCCACCCGATCCCCACGTGCGCAGAATGCGCGAACGCAAGCGCAGCCAATGCCGCGAGAGCCTCCTGTGATCAATACCTTTGCCATAACTCTATCCTTTCCCATTCTGTTCCTTCGGTAACAAAAAGAATGTCGCCGCAGAGATCGGTTCGATAGATCTCTGCCCCTGCCTGTGCAAGACGGAGCAGGGTTGCCCCGTTTGGATGTCCGTACGGATTCTCCGCGCCGCAGCAAATCACAGCATACTGTGGACGAACCGCACGCAAAAATGCCTCGCTTGATCCGTTGGCCGCACCGTGATGCGACACCTTATACAGTCCGGCGGAAAGCATTTCCCTTCCATAGCGCTCTAAAAGAGCCTCCTCCGCCTCCAGCTCCGCATCCCCCGAAAAGAGGGCGCTCGCCTCGCCGCAGGTAACGCGGACGATCACACTGCCACTGTTCCCCTCAAAGGAGGTTCCCGCCATAGGCGCAAGCACGGTAAGCTCTGTTTCTCCAAAGCGGATCCGCTCCCCCGCCCGAACGGCACGAAGAGCAGCCCCTGTTTTTTGGACGGCGGAAAGGAAGGCCAAGACGGTTTCGCTCGATTCCTCGCTGCCGTTTACCCATACCTGCTCTGCCGGAAAATGCTCCAAAACGCCGTCCGCACCTCCGAGATGGTCCTCGTCGGGATGGGTAAAGATGGCAAGGCGCAGAGAGGTAACCCCAAGGGAGCGTAAGCGATGCACCAGCGACTCCTGTGCGGATTCGGGGCCTGCATCGATCAGAATATCCCCCTGTGCAGTGCGCAGAAGCGCACAGTCCCCTTGGCCAACGTCCAAAAAATAGATCTGCAAGGGAGCGGCGGATTCCTCCGTGCGGCATCCGAGCAAAAGCAACAGACCGCTCACAAGCAGCAGGGCGAAAAGCGCGCGGAGAAGCACACTCCGATTTTGATGTTTCAAATACGTCTTCATATTCTCATTATAACACTTTTTTGAAACTTTTCAATAGGTTTTTGGAAATCTCCTCTGGAATCTCCCTCAAAAACGCTCCCTACTCGCACAAATGCCCTCTCTGCGTCCGCTTTTCACAATTCCATCACATTTGTTGTGGAAAACCCACTTTTTTCTTTTGTTTCCGCTCTCTTTTTCGACCTTTCGCGGTTTGTTTATGAATATTGTATGAACAATGTGAAAACAAGGTGTTGAATGTGTGATTTACATGTTGCATTTAAAGACAAGATATGGTATAATCAGTTTAAATTTTGGAAATGAAAAAAATTCATTCCAACCGTAAAGGAGGCTTTTTCCATGCGAAAAGAGAGATGGATTTCCCTATCCAAGGGAATGGTTCTTTGCTTTATGATCCTGACCTTCCTCAACACCCTTCTTCCCGACGAATTCGTACGCGGCCTGCTCTACGTGAGCGTTTACCCCGATCCCTGGCGGATGCTTTTGCGCTGGCTTAGCTTTGTATCCTTCCTGGTCCTTCCCGTGGCGACCTTCTTTAACCGCGCCACCTTCCAACGCATCGCGATCTACTTCTGCCTCCCCGTGGCGATCCTATGCCTCTTGGACTTCCCCGCAACGCTTG
The DNA here is from genome assembly GCA_017386965.1 of Clostridia bacterium. Taxonomy (GTDB): domain Bacteria; phylum Bacillota; class Clostridia; order Oscillospirales; family CAG-272; genus UMGS1865. The sequence continues at coordinate 3,908 of JAFOGE010000095.1, read as the reverse complement.
CCGGCTACACCTCGCCCCTGGGCACGGGACTTTGTGACATCCGCTATCTGCCGAACGGCGTACGCCTCTTTATGAAGAACGAAATCTTTCGTGGAATTCTCTTCTTTGCCATTCACCTTTCGGAGATCGGCGCGATCCTTTTGCTGATCCTGCGTGATCCCTCTGTGCTGAAGCTTGGCAAGCGGGACATCCTCCCCTTCCTCGGTCTGATTCCCCTGCTCTCGTTCTCCATCGTTCCCACCTATGCCCTGGAGGGCATCTTCCACACCTACACCGATATTGCCTTCAAGGCCTTTACACCCGCGCACTTTGTGTGGCTTGCCTGCATGATCCTGGAGATCACGGTCTTGACTTTGATCTTCCGCCGCAGGCCGGAGGAGGACCGTTACATCCTTGTGCTGATCCTTTCCTTCTCCCTGTTGCTCCAGTTCAATCAGCTCTTCGCCGCGCTCGGCGAGCTGACCTGCAAAAGAATGCCCCTGCAGCTTTGCAACATTGCAACCTATCTCCTTCCGATCGCCCTGCTCAAGAAGAACCGCAGTCTGTTCCTCTTTAATCTTCTCATCAACGTCCCGGGTGGCGTGATCGCCGCGATCGTGCTGGACGTGGGCGGCAACGAAGGCCTCCTCTATTGGTCCAACATTCACTACATCGTGGAGCACAACAACGTCATCGTCGTCCCCCTGCTCTGCCTGATCCTTGGCGTGTTTGCCCCCATCAAAAAGCGCGATTTCAAGGATTTTGTGCGCGACTTCACGGTCTACTACCTGATCGTTTTCGTTTTGGGAACGCTCTTTAACACACTCAAGGTTGTTCTCAACTCCGACTACTTCTACTGCAATTATCTGTTCATGTTCGACCAGGAAACCGCTGCGCGACTGATTCCCTTTGCCGGAAAGCTCTTCGACTACCAGCTTCATATCGGCCCTGTGACGATCTATCCGCTCCTACAAGCGCTGATCTATCTGGCCTTCTTTGCGATCGGCACGCTGGCCTTCTTCGTGTTGAAGGTAGCCGTGCGGGAAAGGAAGCCCTTGGCGATTGCATCCATCACGAAATAATACACACCAAAAAGCAAGCCCCGATGCAAATGCATCGGGGCTTGCTTTTAGGATTGGGCCGGAAATTATTCCACCTCGACCACGCCGCCTTCCTTGACGGTCACGGTCATGCCTTCCTTTACGTAGTTCAAAAATTCCTCGCCGAGCGAATCCACGACCGGCATTTTAGAATCCTTGAGCCAAACGTCCGCGATGATGACACCGGCACCGGCCAGGGAATCAATCGGACGGGAAAAGAGCATGCACGCAGGCTGACGTCCCATTGCACAAGCGCAATAGAGAACCAGGCCGCCCGTGGTGGAGCCAATGGTCTGGGGCAAGCACAGTGCCTTCCCTGCCATCTGGCGTCCGTACAGATCGGGATTGTTCTGGTCGCCGCAGGTGGCCGTCTTATCGCCAAACTGCAGTGCCTTCTGGAAGGAGGCCAGGGTGTTCAGACCTCCGTGGGATACGACTGCCTCCGCACGGACTTCTCCGGGGGCTACGACTCTGCCTTGAAATGCCTTCATGCCTTGGCACCTCCCTTCGTGATCTGCGCAAGGATCTCGTCATCGGTATAGTAGCGCGCCGTTGTGTAGGTGCGCAGCTTGTTTGAGGACGTGATCACGGGCATCTTTCCGCAAAGCGGATTGTTCATATACATCAGCGGGCAAATATAGGAAAGGATCACGCCGGTCGCCTTCAGACGTGCAGCGTATTCGGTTGCCTCAAACTCCTTGATCACAGCAGGAGCGGCCGTGAAAACGGTAGGAATCACGACCTTCTTGTTGCCTGCCTCGGCAAGTCCCTTTTCCACGCGGTCGGTCCAGGTCTTCAGTTGCTCCAGGCTCATGTGCGGACATCCCATAAAGCAGAGCTTGGGCTTGGCGTCGAGGTTCTTCCAGATCACGGGATAGCTGTCATAGACTCTTTGCAGCTCGGCGTCGTCAATGACGTAAACCCTTGCGTCCTCACGGATCAGTGCCTCGCCCATTTCCTTTGCCTCGGGCGTAAGATGATCGATGTGGTAAAGGCCGACGGCTCCGTTGGATGCGGTTGCCGCGCCAAAGTCCTTCAGGTAGGAGCAGGCGGCATCATCAAGCTCGGTGCCGATCCATTGATCCAGTCCCTTTACGTAAGGAACGTCCTCCATGACCTTCATGCCGATGGCAGAGCCGAGAAGCTGTGCCTCGGGCTTTTTCGTGGTCTTGATCTCAACGATCCAGGAGGCCTTTCTTCCTTCGTCGGTGAGAAGGCCAAATTCGGGAACGTAGCCCGCGATGGATCCCATAATATCAATAATACCGGAGTTGCGGTTGCAGCGTGCGCCAAGCACGGAATTCGCGTAGACGACCGCGCTGGACTCCGCCCAGGAAAGCACGTCCCCCTTGCCGGGCTTGTTGCCTACGGCATCCATGTAGCAGGTGCAGGTAAAGGCATCCTGATCCATAAGCCCCAGCTTTTGAAGCTGATCCTCGTAGAAGCTTTGCTTGGAATACATAAACTTGTTAAAGATCAGATTCTGCAAGAAGTTCTTCGGAACCTTGGGATCCAAGGGACGGGGATCTGCTGAAAACTTCTGCTCGGACATCACGCCGGCATCGATCAGCTGCTGCATCAGGTCAAAGACCGGCGTCATCATCTTCAAGCCGAAGGAGGTGACCAGATGATTGTACTTGCTCGTTACCGGAACCAATCGCCCGGCTCCGAAAAGCTCTCCGTAGCGGATCACGGTTTCCATGACCTTGGCCATGACCTCCCCCTTGCCGCCATCGAGAATTTGTTGTTGTTCTTTTGTCAGTTGCATGGATTTCCCCTCTCCCTTCTTACAGCTTCATTGCGACGTCCCACGCGCCCCAGATCACGGTGCGCAGGTTGCCAACCTGATCGGCATCACCAATAACGTGAATATGTCTGCCCTTGCTTGCCAAAGGCGCCGGATTGTATCCGACCGAGAGAATGACGGAATCGACTTCTTCACGAACGGTCTTGCCTTCCTTGTCCTTCAAGACAACGTAGCCCTCTCCAATCTCGGAAAGTGCGGCTTCCAGATGCACGGGCACCTTGTTCGTCTTGAAGAAGTCACGCAGATAGCTCGTATTGGCAAGGCAGATGCCCTTGGTGGTGATAAGGTCATCCTGCATCTCCACGATCACAGGCTTCTTTCCCTTGAGGTAGAGATCGTAGGCGATCTCGCATCCCGTAAGGCCGCCACCGATCACCGCGACACGCTCTCCCACCGTCTTATTCCCCAGCAAATAATCCACCGCCTCGATCGCTCTCTCCGCGCCCTTGACGGGGATACGCTTTGCGACAGCACCGGTTGCCACGATCACCTCGTCGGCCCCCAGAGCCTTAAGATCGGTGACCTCGGTATTCATCTTCACCGTGATCGGATATTTGGAAAGCTCACGGATGTACCAAGCGATCAGCGCGCGGTCCTTCTCCTTGAAGGAGGGCGCCGCTGCCGCGATGAAGACACCGCCAAGCTTGTCGCTCTTCTCATAGAGGGTGACCGTATGTCCCCGCTTTGCCAACAGGATCGCAGCCTCCATGCCACCGATGCCGCCACCAATGACCGCAATGTTCTTCTGCTTTTTGGCAGGAGAAACGGCGTATTTCTTGGACTGCATGGTTTCGGGATTCAACGCGCAACGCGCAAGTCCCATGGTATCGGTCAGATCCTGCGTGTTGGCGTGTCCCTTGGAGGAGGAGAAGTTGAAGCATCCGCTATGGCAGCAGATGCAGGGCTTGATGTCCTCCAGTCGGTCCTCGATCAGCTTTGTGACCCATTCGGGGTCGGTCAGGAACTGGCGTGCAACACCAACTGCGTCGATGCGCCCCTCGGCAATCGCCGCCGCGCCAACG
>JAFOGE010000094.1 GCA_017386965.1 Clostridia bacterium | reverse complement strand
AACGCCAAGGTTATTTCGCCGTCTGCGGACGGCGACCAAGGCTGCGCGCCTTGGATGGGCGCCACCTGGCGGTGGGGCTTTTACGTGCTCACGCACGGTGCATAGCCGGTTTGTTTTCTCGTAGGGGCGATCATCGATCGCCCGACTATGCGAAACTAACGTTAGGCTCCCCCGAGGGGGGAGCTCCCGCGAAGCGGGTGAGAGGGGAATAGAAAAGCCCTCTCCGTCACGCTAACGCGTGCCACCTCTCCCTTGGGGAGAGGCTTATATTTCTTTCTCTCGGTCGGGCGAACAATGTTCGCCCCTACAGGGTCGGTGCGTTTCCGTCTTGTGCTGTTATTACTCCTTCATTCTGACCGGCAGAAGCATATACAGCTCCTCCTGGTCCTCCTTCTTCTCCGCAGGCTCTATGTTGATGCTCGTCAGCGCCGACGTCATGGAAATGCGTACCTTCTCTTCGTCCGACGCGCGCAAGCAGTCAATCAGAAAACGGTTGTTGAACGCAATCAACAGATCCGCTCCCTCATGCTCAATCTCCATCTCGTCATACGTGCTTCCCAACGTCGAAATCGCACTCACCTTGAGCAGATTTCCCTCAAACAAAAGCTTTACGTGCGAACGAACGCTTCCCGCTACCTTCTCCTCGGTAACGAGCGCAGCTCTCTCCAGCGCCGCGATCATCTCCTCGCGGTTGACCGTCGCAAAAATGCGGTGCGAATTCAAAATGATCCGCTCGTAATCAATATACTGCCCCTCAATCAGACGGGAGAAGAAGATCATGTCCCCAATGTTGAAAACAATGGTCTTTCTCGAAAGATAAATTCTTGCCGTTTCCCTCTCGTCATCCTTGAGCAGCTTGTAAAGCTCGCCAACCGTCTTCGTGGGAATGATAAAGGAGAACTGCAGCGCGGATGCATCCTCGTTCTTGTTCTCAATCTCTGCCGTGAAAGCGCACTTCGCCATGCGGAAGCTATCGCAGGAAACCGCAAGAAGCTTCCCCTCCTCTACACGGAAAAAGCATCCGTTCAGAACAGGACGCTGATCGTTGGACGCCATGGCATGCATAACCTTGGAGAGCATCTCCTTGAATACGGCCTGACCGATCACAAATCCGTCGCTTGTAACAAGGCGCGGAACCGTCGGATACTCCGTTGCGGGCAGCGCATTCATCTTGTGAGAGGACTTTCCGCTCTCAATGCAGGCGACGTTCTTTTCGTCCACCGTCATCGTAACGAAATCTCCCTCCATCACGCGAAGCGTTTGCACGAATTTTTGCGCGTTGATGATCGTAGAGCCGGCCTCCTTGACCTCGGCCGGAACGGTAATGCGCATTCCCTTCTCTAAATCAAAGGTCGTCATAACGCAGGTATCCTCGCTCGTTGCTTCGATCAGAATGCCCTCAACGGCAGAAAGAGTGGATTTTCCGGAGATCGCGCACATCAGGGGAGATACGGCTTCGCTGATCGCCGTACGGTTCAGTACAATCTTCATAACATTTCTATCCTTTCGGTAAGTTCAAAAATTCGGGTGGAAGGCATACACGCCCCTCTCGCTCCCTCTTTCTCCGCGAAGCGGAAAGACCAAATGTCTTATTTATATTTCGTAGTAGAAGAAGTAGGGGCTGTGGAATCTGTGGAAAAGCCTGCTTTACCCAATCAAATCAAGGCTTTTCCGCGACTTAAAAAATGGAAAACGGGTGGGAAAACGGTGGAATCTCTGTGGAAAAGAAAAGGAAAAACCGATGTAAAATTTGCAATTTTTCTCTTTTTCTTGTTTTTGTCCGCAGAACGCGGATTTTTTTGGATTTTTCCGCTTTTCCACAATGGGTTTTCCCTATGGAAAGAGGAAAAACAGGTCGTATTTTTGCGAATTCGGAAGGGTTTTCCACAAGAACGAAATTCTTCATTTCCGCTTTTTCCTTTCCAGTATTTACAAAGCCTTCTTCGGGTTTTGCTTCTTTGAAATCAACAGGAAAAAATCGGTTTTGAACAGGTTTTCCACAGGTGTGGAAAAGAGTGTGGAAAAACCAAATCGGTTTTGTGGGAATCCCGCGCTTTTGTTATCAGGATTCGGTCAGCTCCTTCTTCAGCTCGTTCATTTCCAAGGTGAATAAAGGATCGATTTGATATCTTGCAAAAGAGTTGTTGTAGGAGGAAAGGACCGTAGTGTGATCGCGCTCCAGCAGCTTTCCGATATTCGGGAAGGACATTTCGGTCAGCTCGCGGATCAGGAAGATGCAGATGTGCCGCGCTGCGGCGATCTCCTTGTTTCTCTTGGGTCCGGCCAGCTCCTGCTTGGAAACGCCGTATTTTTCGTTGATCAAGCTAAAGATCTTCTCCACCGTAACGCTGACCGGCTCCGCGCCTCCGAGAAGCTCGGAGATGCAATCGTGCGCAAGCTCCATGGTGATCTGCCGTCCGGAGAGGAAGGTCAAGGTCCCAGCTTCTTGATCGCGCCCTCGATCTGACGGATGTTGGAACGAAGGTTCTCGCCGAGGAAGGTGAGAACGTCGTTCGGGATCACCACGTTGACCTGCTCGGCCTTCTTCTTGATGATCGCGATGCGAAGCTCCAGATCCGGCGGCTCGATGTCGGCAAGCAGGCCCCATTCGAATCGCGTTTTCAGACGCTCCTCAAGCGGCTTAATATCGCACGGAGGACGGTCGGAGGTGAGGATGATTTGTTTTCTCCACTCGTAAAGCGCGTTGAAGGTGTGGAAGAACTCCTCCTGCGTACCTGTT
>JAFOGE010000093.1 GCA_017386965.1 Clostridia bacterium | reverse complement strand
TTTGACACCGCAGGCGCAAAGAGAAAAGTTATCAAAAGAGAAACGCCCAAGATGTTTCGCGCTCTGCGGAGCGCGACCAAGGCTACGCGCCTTGGATGGGCGCCGCCTGGCGGCGGGGCTATGGAGCGCTCTCGCGCGGTACGTAGCCATTTTCTTCTGTGCATAAACGCGCTCACGCGCGGTGCGTTGCCGCTTCGTTCCGCGAAAACGCGCTCTCGCGCGTCGCGTAGCCGTTTTGTGCCGCGATTCCGCGTGGGCGATCATCCCCAGTATTTTCTGTCCAGACTGCGAAGCTGGATCGCCTCCGCAACGTGCGCGGCTCCAATCCTCTCACTCTCGTCTAAATCTGCAATCGTTCTCGCAACCCGTAAAATGCGATCGTATCCCCTCGCACTTAACCCAAGACGCTCATACGCCGTCTTGAGTAATGCCGAAGCAGACTCGTCCATCTCACAGTATCGGTGAATCCCTGCCGCGTCTAATTGCGCATTGCAGAAAACGTCACTCTCCTCTCCCATGCGCGCCCTCGCAAATGTCCTCGCACGTGTCACACGCTCGCGAATGACATCCGAATGCTCTGCCTCGCCCGCCGGCGCGGAGATCTCCTCATAAGAGAGGGACGGAAGCTCAATCTGTATGTCCATTCGGTCCAGCATCGGTCCGCTGATCCTCGAAATATATCGCTTGACATCCTCCGGCTTGCACGTGCATTTGTGCGACGGATGCCCAAAATAACCGCATCTGCATGGATTCATCGCCCCTACCAGCATGAAGGAACAGGGAAAAGTCACACGTCCGTTGGCTCGCGTAATCGTCACCCGTCGATCCTCCAAGGGCTGACGGAGCGCGTCGGTCACCGTCTTTGGAAACTCGGGAAGCTCATCCAAAAACAATACCCCGTTGTCCGCAAGCGATACCTCTCCCGGCATCGGATTGATCCCTCCGCCAACAAGGCTCACAGGACTCATCGTGTGGTGCGGTGCGCGGAAGGGCCGTACCGAGATCAAAGAAACACCCTCGGGAAGCGTTCCCGCAACCGAATGCACCTTCGTCGTTTCGATCGCCTCCGCAAAGGTGAGAGGAGGAAGAATGGAGGGAAGCCGCTTGGCAAGCATGGATTTTCCCGTTCCGGGAGGTCCGATCAGAAGAATGTTGTGTCCGCCTGCCGCCGCGATCTCCATCGCGCGCTTGGCCATTGCCTGTCCCCGCACGTCGTAAAAATCCTCACGGTAGCGATCCGCTCCGCTTGCAAAGGCCTCTCGGTTGCAGGAAACCGGATCGAGCGTCTGTTCTCCGTTCAAGTGCAGAACCAGCTCGCGCATGCTCCGAACGGCGTACACCGTGATTCCCTCCACCGCTGCGGCCTCTGCCGCGTTCTCGGCGGGGGCGTAGAACTCACGAAATCCGTTTTCCTTGGCTGCTACGCACATGCAAAGAATTCCGCGCACGCCGCGCAGATTTCCCGAGAGCGAAAGCTCCCCCACAATGCACCGCTTCTCCAGACTGACGTCCCGATGAATGACGCCGGAGCTGTGAAAGATCGCCGTGAGAATGGCGGCGTCAAAAACAGAGCCCTCCTTCTTTCGGTCGGCGGGCGCAAGATTGACGGTGATGCGGGAATACGGGAAGGAATATCCGCTATTTTGGCAGGCGGTGCGCACGCGCTCCTTGGCCTCCTTCACGGCAAGGTCGGGAAGACCGACCAGCTCAAAGCCCTGCAGATTATTCTTTTGATTGCACTCCACGGTTACGGGAAATCCGTCGATTCCGCAGATTCCCGCACTGTATGCGGCAGAGAGCATGCTCTTCACCTCGATCTCTATAAAATAGTCTAATAATACAATCTACATTATACAGCAAAAGGGAAAAAATGTCAACAATCCTTCGGAAAGAGATCCGAATTTACGCAAAAAGCGAAAAATGTTTACAAAGTAAGGGAAAAACCTATTGACTTTCCGGGCGTTTTCTTGTATAATTCTTATATATGTCCTATTGTTCTACCAAACCGATTGGAGGAAATCAAGAATGAAGAAGATTTTGGCAATGCTCCTGGCACTTTTGTTGGTCGGATCCATGTGCGCATGCTCCGATGACCCTACGGATAACAACGATTGGGACGAGGATTTCCAGCAGAACGACGAGGTTGTTGACCACGTGGCCGTTGGAAATGCATACAACGAGGTGTTTTACTTTGAGCCCGTCGATACCGAAACCGTTACCATTACGGGCTATCAGGCAAGCGATGCTCCGCACGTGATGAAGATTCCCGAAACGCTGGACGGCAAAACCGTTGTTTCCATTTCGGACAAAGCCTTCTACTTCTGCTCCAAGATCAACGGCGTGGAATTCCCTGCAACCCTGACGACCATCGGCAAGGAGGCCTTCGCAGGATGCTCCCTGATCTCCTCCCTGACGGTTCCCGCAACCATCACCTCGATCGGTGAAAACGCATTCTTCGGCTGCACCGCCTTGGAAACACTGACCTTCGCCGCAGGCTGCGCCGCAGATATCGGCGACACCGCATTCATGGATTGCACCGCACTCAAGAGCGTGACCATTCCCGGCACGATCAAGACGGTGTCGGCAGGAACCTTCTTTGCATGCACCGCGCTGGAAAGCGTTGTGATTGAGGAGGGTGTTGAACTGATTGGATCGCAGGCCTTCCAGAACTGCACCAAGCTTGCAAGCCTTTCCCTTCCCGCCTCGGTTGCTTCCATCGGCTCCTACGCCTTCAGCGGAAGCGATGCTCTTTACGCAGGCGCTGCAACCGCACCTGCAGGATCGGTTGCCGCAGAATACATCAAGAATCTGAATCTTCCCGAGGCTCCCTCGGAGGATACAAACTGATACAAAGAAAAAATCCCGTAAGAAAGGAATGCCTCACGGCTTCCCTTCGGGATGCATCGAAAAAGGGCTGTCTTAAGCGGTAAAAGCTTGCGACAGCCCTTTTCGTGTAAAATGGCGACGGGAGGCTTTTGCACGCCTCGCACATTGCCGAGCAAGGAACCTTTAAAGGGTGCGAAGCAATGACCGAATACGAAACAAAGCGAGATGGATCGGAAGGGCGGTTCAAGTCCTTTGCTTTAACGATGGGGCTTTTCAAGATTCACAAGCCATGGTGTCCGCCGTGCCATGGCCTTCGTGTGATCAAAAAAGTGGGGTGAGTCCAAATGCATGCGCGCATTGGACTCACCCCAATTCTTTATGCGAGCCGTACCCGGCTCTTTTTTTGACTTTTCTTACGATTCAAAGAACCTTCCGTCCCTCTTTTTTTGCACAACGTCCCACTCTTTTTGCAGGGACGTATGGCTTTTTTGCAAGGACGTATGTTTTTTTACAGGGACGTATGGCTTTTGCCCTTCCCTCTTATTGCGGAGCGGACATGCCAAGGATGTTGTCAAGCAGCTGCAAAAGATCGGGGAGCAGACGGCAAGCCAGCGCGGAGAAGACAAGCGCGCCGAGAATCACCAGCACCAGCGCCAACAGTCCGCTTCCCTTCCGCTCATAGCGTACCGATGCGCGGTAGCGAAGCTCCTGTGGAATGTAGAAGCGAGCCGTGAGAAAATCCATGCGGAAGGTCTTCTCCTTTGCCGAATTTGCAGACACGTGTTGCGTTTTTTCGGGCTTTTCGCCCTCTTTGGCGGCCGCGTTCTCCGTCTGCTCGGCAAGGAATTCCTCCTCCTCCACGCAGCGGATCAAGCGGCGAAGCGAGATCCCCTTGGATAGCTCACGTCGAACGAGCGAGCTGCGGAAGAAGCCAAGCTCCATCAAGGTTTTTGCCGATTCCGGCGAATGTGCCTCCTCCTTGATCAGCTTTCGCACAACACGTCCGAGATAGACGCGCGTGTAATAATTCAGAAAGGAAACCAGGATCACCGCGACGGCCAGAGAAAGGATCACTGCTTGTGCCGTTGCGGCGGTGTTTGCTCCCAGCGGAAGATGCTCGTAGGTGCGCGCCTCTACCGTAAAATAGGTTTCCCGAAAATAGGTGAGCAGCTCGTGAAGGACCGAGCCCTCATACCAGACCGCCAGCCTTTCCCAAAGGGATTGACCGGAGGCGGCCAACGAAAAACAGAACATTTGTTCCACCTCCTGTTGAATGATCCAAAGAGGCGATTACTTAATGATGTCGGTGCCGAGATACTTGCGAAGCACCTCGGGAACGGTTACGCTGCCGTCCGCGTTCTGGTTCTGCTCCACAAGTGCCGGGAAGATACGGCTGGTGGCAAGGCCCGAGCCGTTGAGGGTGTGCAGGAATTCGGTCTTTCCGTTCTCGCGTCTGACGCGCATCATGCCGCGGCGTGCCTGATAGTCGCGCGCGTTGGAAACCGAGGAAACCTCCTTGTATCCGTTCATGGAAGGAATGTTGATCTCAATGTCATAGGTGCGGGCCATGGAGGCGGAGCAGTCCTCTGCCGCCAGCTTGACCGTACGGAAGTGGAAGCCAAGTCCCTTGACCAGATCCTCGGCATTGCCGACCAGCTCCTCAAAGGCCTCGTCACTCTTCTCGGGGAGGGTGTACTGCACCATCTCCACCTTGTTGAACTGATGACCGCGCACCATGCCGCGCTCGTCTGCGCGGTAGGAGCCTGCCTCGCGGCGGAAGCAGGGGGTGTAGCTGATATACTTCTTGGGAAGGTCTGCCTCGGTCAGAATCTCGTCGCGGTGAAGCGAAACGAGGGCCGTTTCGGCCGTGGGAAGCATGAATCTTCTGCGCTCGTCCTCGGCGGTTTCCAGCCAGTAAACGTCATCCTGGAACTTGGGGAACTGTCCTGCGGTCAGACCGCACTCGTATCCGAGCATATGCGGAACCAGCATTAACTGGTAATTATTTCCAGTATGGAAATCAATGAAATAATTCAGAATTGCCCACTCCAGACGGGCGCCGAGGCCGGAATAGATCCAGAAGCCGTTGCCGGAGAGCTTTGCACCGCGCTTGTAGTCGATCAGACCGAGGTTGGTGCAGAGATCCACGTGATTCTTGGGCTCGAAATCGAAGACGCGAGGCTCACCATAGTAGCGGAGAGGCTCGTTGTTCTCCTTGCCGCCTGCCTTCAGGTCGAGGTCGGGAAGGTTGGGAAGACCGAGCATATAGGAGGTCAGCTGGGTTTCGATCTGCTTCAGATTCTCATCGTTCGCTTTGACCTTGGCACCTGCCTCCTTCAGCTCTGCAAAGAGGGCGGCCATGTCCTTGCCCTCCTTCTTGTACTGCGGAATGAGCTTGTTGGTCTTGTTCTGCTCTGCCTTGAGCGCCTCGTTCTCGGCGATCAGCGCACGGCGGCGGCTATCCAGATCCAGAATGGCCTCAATATCGGCCTTTGCGTCCTTTCCCTTCTTGGCAAGGCGCGCAATGACCTCGTCGGGGCTTTCCTTAATATATTTGATGTCTAACATGATTTTTTCCCTTTCTGTGGTGTGGTGTGCAGTTTATTCCTCGTCGGCAAAGAAATCTGCGCCGCAAATGCTGCGAAGCAGAGCCTCGAGGTCATCGTCGTCGCTATATGCAAGCTCAACAACCTTCTTCTTGGCGGTCTTCAGAATACGAACCTTGCGGCCGAGTCGGGATACGGCGCGATGCTCAAGGTCGTGCATATACGCCTTTCGCTGGGTCAAGGCGGTCTGCTCCTCGCCGTCCTGCGCGTCCGGCTCGTAATTCATCAGACGGATGGTGCGCTCTACGTCACGGACGGAAAGATCCTTCTCGACGATCTTTTCGGCCAAGGAAAGCATCTGCTCGGGGTTATTCAGCCCCAAAAGCGCACGCGCGTGGCCTGCGGAGAGATTGCCTTGACGGAGAAGCTCTAAAACCTCGTCGGGAAGATCCAGCAGACGAAGCATATTTGCGATGGCGGGACGGCTCTTGCCGACCTGCTTTGCAACCTGGTCCTGCGTCAGATGGAAGCGGTCAATGAGCGTACTGTAAGCGAGGGCTTCTTCCAAGGGATTGAGATCCTCACGCTGAACGTTCTCAATCACGGCGACCTGCGCCGCCTTCAGCTCGTCGCCGTCCAGGATCACGGCAGGAATTTCGCTCAGACCAGCCATTTTTGCGGCTCTCCAGCGGCGTTCCCCGGCAATGATCTCATAAGAGCCCTGCAAAAGCGTGCTTTCACGCACGATAATCGGCTGTAAAACACCGAATTGTGCGATGGAATCGGCTAATTGCTCCAGAGCCTCGGTTGTAAAGGTCTTTCTGGGCTGGTCGCTGCGCGGCTCTACCTCAGAAATGCGGAGATTGGTGGCGGCGCTGCTCTTGTCGCTCGCCAGAATATTGTCGTCCAGAAGGGAGTAGAAATCCCGTCCCAGACCGCTTCTTGCTTTTGCCATGCTGCTTCCTCCCATCAAATGCGCTCAGCGAGCTGCTTTGCAACGTTCATATACTCAATCGCACCCTTGGATCTCTTCTCGTGGTAGTAAACGGGTGCGCCGAAGCCGGGAGCCTCGGAAACCTTGACGTTTCTGGAGATCGTTGTTTCAAAGAGCTTGTCTGCATAGTGCTTTCGAAGCTCGTTGATGACCTGCATGGAGAGAATCAGACGGTTGTTGTGCATGGTGATCAGGATTCCCGTAACATTCAAGGCCTTGTTATAGTGTGTCTTGATGCGGCTGATGGTAAACATCAGCTGGGAAAGTCCCTCCAGAGCGAAGAATTCGCACTGCATGGGGATCACAACGCCATCCGATGCGGTCATTGCGTTGACGGTGAGCATTCCGAGCGAAGGCGGGCAGTCGATAATGATGTAATCGTAGAGATCACGAACTGCATCCAGCTTGCTTTTCATAACATATTCGCCGTTTTCAACGTCACCAAGCTCGAATTCTGCGCGTGCCAGGGTGGTGTTTGAAGGAATTACCGAGAGATTGTCGTATCTGGTTTGTACCGTAACGGATTTTGCATCCGCGTCGGTGGTCAGCATATCAAAAACGGTGGCTTTGAGGGCTTTCTTCATGATTCCTACGCCACTGGTGGCGTTTCCCTGGGGATCCAGGTCGATCAAAAGCACCTTATAGCCAAGAACGCCGAGAGATGCTGCAATATTTACAGCAGAGGTCGTTTTACCAACTCCGCCTTTTTGGTTTGCAAAGGAGATGATTTTTCCCATGGGTTTTACTATTTTTCCTTTCTAAGAGTGAAGAATTGGCGCAAATCGCCGCAATCGATCAATTACCTATATTATAGCATATCTTCTCAACGAATGCAACCCATTTTTGCGGAAAAAGCGCCCTTTGGAGCATCTTTTTTGCGATTTTGAGAGCAGAGAGAAGGATGGCTCCGTGCTTGCTTGAAATTGTTTCACGTGAAACGCACCTCTGCGCATTGCGAAGCGAATCTCGGGCGGCGTTTTGGCAATCTGAATATTTCACGTGAAACACGCCATAACAGAAGAGGGGCTATTTTTCATAAAGCCCGAATGGTCTGCATGTTTCACGTGAAACATGCCGGCATCGCGCAAAAGCAGAACACTCATGCAAAATCTTTCCCTTTTGAATGCGAGAAGAAAAAACAAAAAAGTTTCACGTGAAACATCTTGCGCAGAGGCAAAGAAATGTTTCACGTGAAACGTTTTACTTCCGGAGGATCAAAGCGGCTTTTTTAGGATTGCCGCGTAGGCTCGCGGATATTCCGGCGGCGTTTTCTTTTCCTTTTTCACCTCGATCAAAACGCGAGGCTCGGAGGAACCGTCCAAAAGGAATAGTTCCTTTTCGTGTGATGCGATCACGCGGCCGCCGAGAAGCGCGATGCCGTGTGCCGCCTCCTGCTCTTCCTCGGCGCCCTTTGCGCCCTTCATGGCAAGGAAGGCACCTCCTTGCTTGACATATGGAAGGCAAAGCTCGGATAGAATGTTCATTCTTGCGACCGCACGGCTGATGACGAGATCGAATTCGCCAAGGCGCTTGCGGATGACGGCGTCCTCCGCTCTTCCGGAAACCGCCTCTACGTTTGGAAGAGCCAGCAGGTTGGTTGCGTCAAACAGGAATTTGATCTTCTTATCGGTGCTATCCAAGGCGCAGATTTTCAGGTCCGGACGGGCGATCGCCAGCGGAATGGTTGGAAATCCGGGACCGCAGCCGAGATCCAGCACGCGCGCGCCCTGCGGAATGTAGGCCGATGCCAAAAGCGAATCCACGTAATGCTTGGTGATCACATCGGGAATGTTTCGGATCGCGGTGAGATTGATATGCTCGTTAACCCGCATCAAATGGAGCGTAAACGCCCAAAAGGCCTCTGTTTTTGCGGGAGAAAGCGGTTCCAGACCGTTTTTTTCAAGTGCTTCGCAGAAGATGGATTGAAATTCACAAAGTTCCATGGGAAACCTCCATGCTGTTGATAAGTCCTGTCTTGGATTATTTGAGTCCGAGATAAATGAGCAGTACGGTTACGTCTGCGGGGCTGACACCGCTGATGCGGGAGGCCTGCCCGACGGTTCGGGGGCGGATCGCGTTGAGCTTTTGCGCGGCCTCCAGTCGAAGTCCGCGAATGCTCTTGTAGTCCAGATCAGCAGGAAGCGTCTTTTCCTCCATGTGGCGGCGGCGCTCGATCTCCGAGAGCTGGCGATTGGCGTATCCTTCATATTTCATATCGACCTCTACGGTCAGAAGAACGGTGCGCGGCAGGATTGGGCGTGCTGTATCGATCTCGGCCAACGCCGTGTAGGTGACGGCCGGACGGCGCAGGATCTCGGCCAAGGAAGCCCCGGATTTCAAGGGCGTTTCGCCAAGAGAGGTCAGAAACGGATTTGCCTCGGCGGGTGAGAGATGGGTGTGTGCAAGGCGTTCCTTTTCCTGCTCGATCAAGGCCTTTTTCTCCAAGAATTTTGCGTATCGCGCCTCGTCGATCAGACCGATTTCGTGACCGAGAGGGGTCAGTCGGCGGTCGGCGTTGTCCTGTCGGAGAAGCAGACGGTATTCGGAGCGCGAGGTCATCATGCGGTAAGGCTCATTGGTTCCCTTGGTTACAAGATCATCGATCAAGGTTCCGATGTAGCTTCCGGAGCGCGGAAGAAGGATCGGAGGCTTTCCCGTGACGCGCCTTGCGGCGTTAATGCCTGCTACAAGTCCTTGGGCGGCGGCCTCCTCGTATCCCGAGGTGCCGTTGAACTGGCCTGCGCCGAACAGGCCGGAAACCGTCTTGAATTCCAGCGAGGCATCCATCTGCAAGGGATCTGCGCAATCATATTCAATGGCGTAGGCATAGCGCATGATCTCGGCCTTGGAGAAGCCGTCAAGGGAGCGAAGCATTTGGATCTGTACATCGGTCGGCAGGGAGGTGGAGAAGCCTTGAATATACATTTCCTCGGTGTCCTCACCCATCGGCTCTACGAAAAGCTGATGGCGCTCCTTGTCGGCAAAGCGGACGAGCTTATCCTCAATGGAGGGGCAATAGCGCGGTCCGGTTCCGTGGATCTTTCCCGAATACATCGCACTTCTTTGGATGTTTTCGCGGATGATGCGGTGCGTTTCGGCGTTGGTATAGACAATATGGCAGGGAATCTGCGTAAAATCATCGAACATATGTTCGGAATGTGCGTTGCTATACGGAAGAACCGAATCCTCGCCGGGCTGCTCCTCCAGGACGGAAAGCTCCACGCTGCTGCGCTTTACGCGCGCGGGCGTTCCGGTTTTGAAGCGGAGCAGGCGGATGCCGATCTCGGAAAGGGATGCGGAAAGCCCCTTGGCGGGGAGAAATCCGTCCGGTCCTGCCTCGTAGGATACGTTTCCTACAAAAATGCTGCTCTCGAGATAGGTTCCGGAGGCGATGATGGCGCATTCGCACTCCCAGACCTCGCCAAGTCGTGTGACAACCGCGGTGACGGTTCTTTTCCCGTCCTCCCTGAGCGCGGTGCGGAGCGAGGTGATCTCGGATTGGATCAGACGGAGGTTCGGGGTATTCTCCAGCGTGCGCTTCATGATCGCCTGGTAGCGTTTGCGGTCTGCCTGTACGCGCTTGCTTTGCACAGCGGCGCCTTTTCCGAGGTTGAGGGTACGGGACTGGATGGTTGCCAGATCGGCGGCACGTCCCATTTCCCCGCCAAGGGCATCGATCTCATAGACCAGGTGTCCCTTCGCCGTGCCTCCGATGGAGGGGTTGCAGGGAAGGTTTGCGATCGATTCGAGGGACATTGTAAAGAGAACGGTGTCCACACCCAGCCTTGCACAGGCGAGTGCGGCCTCAATTCCCGCGTGTCCCGCGCCGATGACGGCGACCTTTGTGGATAGAGTCATGGAGCTTCTCCTTGAATTCATCGGAAATAATGCGCAGAATCCTCATGTAAAACGCAAATTATGCGCAAATAATAAAAGCACAAAAGAGGAAGAAGGGCAATGCGTTCTTGCGCCTGCTTTATTTTTTGTAGTAGGCCTCCTGTGCGGGGGAGAGATGGTCGATGCTGACGCCGAGGGAGGCGAGCTTGATCTCGGCGACCTTGCGGTCGATCTCGGCGGGAACGGCATAGACCTTTTTCTCCAAACGTCCCTCGTTCTTGGCCAGATATTCCAGGCCCTTTGCTTGAATGGCGAAGGACATATCCATAATCTCGGCAGGGTGTCCGTTTCCGGCGGCAAGGTTGACCAGGCGTCCCTCGGCCAGCAGATTGAGCACGCGGCCGTCCTTCATGCGATAGCCGTGAATGTTGGGCTTGCGCTCCCAATCCTCTACCGAAAGCTCCTTGAGGGCCTTCTTGTCGATCTCCACGTCAAAATGTCCGCTGTTGGCAAGCAGAACGCCGTCCTTCATCATCTCAAAATGCTCGCGGCGGATGACGTCGTTGCAGCCTGTGAGGGTGACGAAGAGGTCGCCGCGCTTTGCGGCCTCGTCCATGGGAAGCACGGTAAAGCCGTCCATGATCGCCTCAATCGCCTTGACGGGGTCGATCTCGGTCACGATCACAACGGCACCCATTCCCTTGGCCCGCATGGCAAGTCCCTTTCCGCACCAGCCGTAGCCTGCGACGACGACGGTTTTTCCGGCAAGGATGAGGTTCGTGGAGGACATGATGCCGTCCAGCGTGGACTGTCCCGTTCCGTAGCGGTTGTCAAAGAGGTGCTTGCAGTCGGCGTCGTTTACGTCCACCATGGGGTAATCCAATTCCCCTGCGCGCTCTCTGGAGAGCAGGCGGTGGATGCCCGTGGTGGTTTCCTCGCATCCGCCGATGAGGTTCTTGCCGTATTCGCGGCACTCTCCGTGCAACAGGGCAATCAGGTCGCCGCCGTCGTCGATGATCAGGTGCGGGCAGCAGGAAAGCGCGGACTTCAGATGCGCTTCATACTCCTCATCGCTCACCCCTCTGCGCGCGAAGACCTCAAAGCCGTCTGCCGCGAGGGCGGCGGCAACGTCATCCTGCGTGGAAAGAGGATTGCAGCCGGTGACATAGACCTCGGCTCCGCCTGCGCGGAGGACGGTAGCAAGATACGCGGTCTTTGCCTCCAGATGAATGGACATGGTGATCCGCTTTCCCGCAAAGGGGCGCGTCTTTTCGAAATCCGCGCGGATGGAATTGAGAATGGGCATGTAGGAGCGTACCCAATCGATCTTGTCCCTGCCCGAGGGGGCAAGGGTAATGTCTTTGATTTGACTCATAGAAAACCTCTTTATTTTCTTCTTTATTTTCTTCTTTTTTTGCGTACGTGTGTTGTTTTTTGCCGCGGATGTTCAAGGGTCGATCCGATCGAGCGGCTGCAGAGAGGGGGAGGAGGGCAAGGAACCGGGAAGGCGAACCGTTTGTATCACGGAGGGGCCTGCCTTGCGGTATTGGGAGGGCGGGATTCCGATCTGCTTGGTAAAGGCGCGGTTAAAGGTGCGCAGGGTGTTAAAGCCGATGCTCTCGCAGATCTCCGTGATGCTTTTTTCGGTGGTTCGAAGCAGACGGCAGGCCTCGGATACGCGCAGGGAATTGATATAGTTGTTAAAGGAGATTCCCAGCTTACTGCTGAACAGATGCGAAATGTAATACTTGTTCAAATGGAGAGCCTCCTCCAGCGCGGCAAGGGAGAGATTTTCGGAAAAATGCTCGGAGCAATAGCGAATGATCTCCCGCGCAGAGCCGGAATCCTCGCCGTCGCTTGCCTGCATATCGACGTGCAGGAAAAGCTCGGACAACAGGGCAAGCAGATATCCGTTGCGGCGCGCGGAGGGCTGAAGGCAGGAGGATGCGGTATCCTGCTCGCTTTCCCAAAGCATACAGAGCAGCCGCTTGACGCGCGGAAGCTGATCGGCCCCTCGGATCAGGGGAGAGGAGGGAAGACAAAGGGAAAGGAGCTCCGCGTATTCAGGCAGATTTTCCGGCTTGACGATGAAGAGCAGATAGGATTCCTTGCGGTCGGGGGATCGGTAGTAGTGGATCTGATTGGGAAAGGCGAGAAAGATGTCGCCACTGTTCAGCTCCACCTTTGCCGTATCCGCGTAGGCGGTCAGATGTCCGCTTTCGAGATAGACCAGCTCCAGATCGTTGTGGAGGTGCGGATCGCACTGGAGTCCGGAGGGGTATCCGTCGATCCCGCGGCGGCAGCGGAAGCTTCTTTGCAGGACCTCGTGGAAGACCATCCCGTTTGTTTCGGCGTTTGGCATAGAAAAAGTTCCTTTCGTAAAAGGATGTCATAGGGTTTACAATGGTGTCCATTGCGTTTACGGTGTCAAAGAGAAAAGTGGTATGAGGGCTGAAACGCAAGACGTCTATTGCTTTCGGGCGATCGATGATCGCCCCTACGAGAAAACAAAACGGCTACGCAGCGCGCGAGAGCGCGTTTCGCGGAACGAAACGGATGCGCACCGTGCGTTAGCACGCGATAGCCCCGCCGCCAGGCGGCGCCCATCCAAGGCGCGCAGCCTTGGTCGCGCTCCGCAGAGCGCGAAATAACCTCGGCGTTTCTCTTTTGCTAACTTTTCTCTTTGCGCCTGCGGTGTCAAAGAGAAAAGTGGCTATGGGGGCTGAAACGCAAGACGTCTATTGCTTTCGGGCGAACAATGTTCGCCCCTACAAGTAGAATTTTGTGCGACGCCGCATAGAAATCAAACGCTTTCACTCCCGCTTTTTCTTTTGCCCATGCAGGCCCAGAAGAAAAAGCTTGGCAAAAAGAAAACGGCCGGGAGATTGTTTCGCGCTCTGCGGAGCGCGACCAAGGCTGCGCGCCTTG
>JAFOGE010000092.1 GCA_017386965.1 Clostridia bacterium | reverse complement strand
TCCGCAATATGCTTTGCGTATTCATCCAAAAGCTGTCCCGAGAAGTACATCCCGGCTGCATCCTTTTCCATCAATAGCTTTTCGCGGATCCCGAGCTCGGGAATATCAGGATAGGTGCAGGAAAGCTCCGTGCGTGCGCCCCCCACCATCGAAAACATATCCAGCTGGCCGTCCAGGTTGTTTCTTCCCTTTTCGGCCGCGCGGTCGATCATGCGCTCGGATACGGCAAGCATCTGACTGCGGTGCAGTCCAAGGCCGTCGAAGGCACCTGCGCGCAGAAGGGATTCCACCATTCTCTTATTCAACTCTCCCGCCGGCATACGGTCGATAAAATCCTCAAAGGAGGAGAACGGCCCGTTCTGCCGCTCGCGGAAGATCTGCTCGAGGAACTGGCGTCCCACGTTTTTCAGGGCCAAAAGCCCGAAGCGAATATGCTTTCCCGACACCGAGAAAAGCATACGGCTCTCGTTGATGCTGGGCGGCAGAACGCGGATCCCACGGGATGCGCATTCGGCAATATACTCCGCGATCTTGGTCTGGTTACCTAGAACGCTGGTCAACAGCGCTGCAAAATATGCCCTCGGATGGTGACATTTAAGGTAAGCCGTCCGGTAAGAAATAATGCCATAGGCTGCGGCATGCGATTTGTTAAAGGCATAGTTCGCAAAGCTCTCCATATCGGTAAAGAGCTTTTCGGCAACCGCTTTCTCCACGCCTCGCTCGGCCGCACCCGTAAGGAAGCTCTCGCGCTCAGCCAAAAGCACCGATGCCTTCTTCTTGGACATCGCACGGCGGACAACGTCGGCGTGCCCGAAGGTATATCCCGCAATCTCGCGGAAGATGCTCATCACCTGCTCCTGATAAACCGTGCATCCGTAGGTAGAGCGCAGAATCGGCTCCAGAAGCGGAGTGGCATAAGTTACCTTTTCGGGGTGGTGACGGCACTCAATAAAGGTCGGAATGGAGTCCATCGGTCCGGGACGGTAGAGCGCAATGGCCGCGATCACGTCGTCCAGCCGCTCGGGGGCCAGGTTGGAAAGCATCTGCCGCATGCCTGCCGACTCCAGCTGGAAGACACCGGAGGTCTTTCCGGAGGAGATCAAGCGGTAGGTTGCAGGATCATCCAACGGGATCTTCTCGATATCAAAATCGGGATTCTCCTCCCGGATCTGCTTTTCGGCATCGTGAATGATGGTCAGATACCGCAAGGCCAGAAAGTCGAATTTCAAAAGCCCAAGACGCGCGATGGTATCCATATCGAACTGCGTGACAACGGTTTCGTTGCTCAACGCAAGCGGAACGTAATCCGAGATTGGGCGGTCGGTGATGACAACACCTGCCGCATGAATCGAAACGTTGCGCGGCATTCCCTCCAGCGCCATCGCGGTATCGACCAAAGTCTGCACACGCTCGGAGCTTTCGTAGAGCTGCTTGAGTGTCGGCATCCGCAGAGCCTGCTCAATGGTAATATTCAATTCCTGCGGCACGGCGCGGGCGACGGCATCCACATCCTGATAGGACATTCCGAGCGCCCTTCCCACATCGCGGATCGCCGCGCGTGCGGCAAGTGTACCGAAGGTAATGATCTGCGACACGTGATCGGCTCCGTATTTCCGCGTGACATAGTCGATCACTTCGTCACGGCGGTTATAGCAAAAGTCAATATCAATATCCGGCATGCTGACACGCTCGGGATTGAGAAAACGCTCAAAGAGCAGATCAAAGCGAATGGAGTCCACGTCCGTGATCCCCAACGCAAAGGCGACAAGACTTCCCGCACCCGATCCTCTTCCGGGTCCGACGGGGATATCACGGGACTTTGCAAAGGCTACGTAATCCTGCACGATCAGGAAATAGTCGGCGTATCCCATCTCTCCGATGACCGAAAGCTCATATTCGATCCGATCAAGATAGTCCTCCTTCGTATTGCGATCAAAGAGGATCTGTCCCCGCTCGATCCGCTTCTCCAAGCCCTGAAGGGTCAGTCGGCGGAGTGCCTCCTTTGCGCTTTCACCATTGGAGCACGGGAATTTTGGAAGATACGTGGTGGAAAAATCGAACTCCACATTGCATCGCTCGGCAATGCGGCAGGTGTTTTGGATCGCCTCGGGATAGGCGCGGAAGAGCATCTCCATCCCGTTGGTGTCCTTGAGGTAAAGCTCGTCCGTAGCAAAGGCAGCGGGACGTCCTGCGTCCACGGTAGTCTGCGTCTGAATGCACATCAGCACCGCCTGGGTCTGCGCATCCTTCCGCCGCAGATAATGACAGTCGTTGGTTGCTACCAGGGGAAGCCCCGTGGAGGCGGCGAGATCGGCAAGCATCGGCAGGATTGCCTTCTGCTCAGCCATGCCGTGATCCTGTAATTCAATATAAAAACGATCTTTTCCAAAGATGGAGGCATACCGAAGCGCAAACGCACGCGCGCCCGCAACGTCCCCCTTTGAGAGAAGCTTTGGGATTCTTCCGCCAAGGCAGGCAGAAAGCGCAATCAGTCCCTCGGAATGCGTACGCAACAGCTCCTCGTCCACGCGCGGCTTATTATAAAAGCCCTCGGTATAGGAGAGCGAAACCATCTCGATGAGGTTGCGGTATCCGGTCATGTTTTCGCAGAGGAGTACCAGATGGTCCGCATATCCGTCCGCGCTTGGCGTCTTGTCAAAGCGAGAATTCGGAGCGACGTAAACCTCACATCCGATAATGGGATGCACCCCTGCCTCGCGGCAGGCGCGGTCAAAGGCGATCACGCCGTACATGGCGCCGTGATCGGTAATAGCCACCGCCTCCTGACCGCATTCCTTGACACGCGCGGGGATCTCGGAGATCCGACACGCGCCGTCGAGCAGACTGTATTCGCTATGCAGGTGAAGATGAACGAAGCCGTGCATCCTGCGCCCTCCCTTCTTCTCGTACAACTCTTTTTTATTTCGCCGATCCTACGCCGAGCGGATCCTCCCGCTCAAGCTCGGCAATGATGGCCGCGATCGCCCCCTCCGAGCAATCGACCGTAACACGGTCGGCCACGGCCTTGAGCCAATCCGGGGCATTGTCCACGGCATAGCCGATGTCTGCCGCCTGGATCAGGTCCATGTCATTTTCATAATTGCCAACGCCAACGACTAATTTTGCGCGGTCCCCAAGAAGCTCCTTAAGACGGCGGACGGAATCGCCCTTTCCCGTTCCCTTCTTTTGGATCTCAATGCCGTTGACCCAGCTGCGCATAACGATATATTCGTCCCCTGCGATCTCCTTGATCCGTGCAGTATATTCGTCGCTGTATTCGGCCGGAACAACGTAAAGGCTTTTGTAGATCGGCGTATTCAGCACATCCTCGGAAAGCACCTCGCCAGGCATCTGGCGAATGTAGCCGGTCACAAGATCGTGTTCAACCTGCTGAAGCATTGGACACTCCTCGAAGATGCGGGTCGCCATCTCCAAAAGATCACGTCCCGAGGTCATGCTGAAGACGATCTCCTTCTCCTCGGGATCGATCAATACCGCTCCGTTGATCAAGGACACCCAGGTGTTCGGGAATACGGATTCCCGATACTTGGAAATCCATCCGGGATTGCGTCCGCTGGCCAGGGTAAAGAGGCCACCATTCTCCTGAAAATAGCGGATTGCATCGCAGTTCTCCTGCGGGATTACGCTATGCGATGCCAGTGTTCCGTCAAAATCCACGATCAATACGATGCCTTCAAATTTTTTCATCTTCTAATTGTCTCCTTTTGTGGTCAAAATTCCTCTGCTTCAGCGAGGATCCGCTGCAATCGGTGGTTGAGTCCGGACTTGGAAATGGGCGGCTCGTGAAGGGCAGTCAGCTCGTCCAGAGAAGCGTCCGGGTTGCGATAGCGGAGCATCGCCGTAATGCGCAGTCCCTCAGAAAGATTCTCCAGGCGTCCCGCCTCGATCAATCGTCCGATCGCCTCCATTTGCCGCGTCCCTGCAGAAATGGATTTTTCAATATTCTTTGCAACACAGTTGGTTGCTCGATTTTCGTTGTTACGGATATCCCGCTCGATGCGGCTGTTGATGACATCAAAGATCACGTGTTGCCCACCCATAAGAGCGATCAGCTCCTCGATCGAACCGCTATCCTTAAAATAAATACCGAAACCGTTTTTTCGCTCCATACGACGGGGGGGATAACCAAGCTGCTCAAGCACACGGATCAAAAAGGCCGCGCCTCTCCCCCGCGGGAGCAAAAGCTCAAGGTGAAAGGATCTGTGCGGATCGTTGACCGTTCCGTAGGCCAAAAACGCCCCCCTGAGAAATGCCGCAAGACACCCGTCGCACAGACTCGTCCAAAGAGCGGCGGGTTCTTTTTCCGTATCCTGTAAGGATCGGACCAGCTTGGTCGCCGAGGGCGAGGAAAAGGAAAGATCCCAGAAGCGGTGTCCGCAAGCGCCCGTTTGCAGAACGGTTGGCGGATTTCCGTAGAGCGATCCCAAAAGAGGGATGGCAAGCGAAGCCACCTCCTCATGCTTGAGGCGAAGAGCGATCTGCTTTCCTGCAAGGGATTCCGCTCCCAGCAGAAGTCCTGCTCCCAGCATGCGCCGACAACACGGCTTCTTCAAGGGCAGCTGCGCAAGCTCGCTGCGCACTGCGTTTGCAAAGGACATCCATCGCACCTCCCTTTCCATCCTTTTTTACAAAATCCGGATCTCCGGCTCCAGATCAACGCCGTAAGTATTCTGAACACGCTCTTGAATCAATTCCATCAACGCACGCACATCGTATGCCGTAGCGCCTCCTCGGTTCACGATAAAGCCCGCGTGTTTTTCTGACACCTGAGCGCCACCCACAGTAACGCCCTTCAGTCCACAATCCTCGATCAGCTTTCCCGCAAAGTGTCCCACGGGTCGCTTAAAGATGCTTCCCGCACTTGGAAGCTCCAGGGGCTGGGACTGCTTCCGCTTTTCGGCAAGCGCGGTCATTTGTGCCTCGATCTCTCCCGGATCTTTTTCCGAAAGCAGAAGTCCTGCCTCCAAAAGAATTCGGTTCGGCTCTCTCTGATAAAGGCTCGTGCGCACGCCAAAGCCCTGCTCTGCACCGGAAAGCTCTCCGACCGTTCCGTCGGAAAGATCGAAATAGCGCGAGAATGTGCAGATCTGCTCCATACAGGATCCATATGCGCCCGCGTTCATAAAGACGGCGCCTCCCACCGTTCCCGGGATGCCATTGGCAAACTCCAAGCCGGAAAGGCCTTCTCTGGCGGCACGCTTGGAAAGGCTCGGAAGAAGCACGCCCGCAGAGGCCACCAAGGATGCTCCCTGTCGGTCGATCTGGCGCCATGCGCCGGTGAACAGAACCGCACCCGAAAACCCCTTGTCGGGGAACAAAACGTTGCTTCCGTTTCCGATCACCCAGAAGGGGATTTTGCAGGAGGAAAGATGCTTCAACGCCATCAAAAGCTCCTCCCGGCTCTTAGGAAAGATCCCAAAGCGCGCCGGTCCTCCGATGCGGAAGGTGCTGTGCTCCGAGAGAGGGCAGCTTTCCTCCACGCGGATCTTGCATTGCACCAGCTTTTGCATTTGCTTTTCCACCGTTCCACCTCCTTCTGCAGTCTATATCTATATTATACTCGGTTTTACACAAAATTGCAATACGATTCTTTCGAAAAAACTCGAATACCCCTTGCAAAATCCCATTTTTTGCTGTATAATATTATATTGGAAGTATATAATATTTTCTAATTTCCTGCGGAAAGGAGTACGGAACGCGCATGAACGAAAAAAAGATCCTGCGGATCGGCCTTCTCGGCTTTGGCTCGATGGGGCGTACGCATGCCTTTGCCATTCGAAATCTGCCCTTTTTCTACGGGGATCTCCCCTTCGCTGCGGAAATTCGCGGTCTTTGTACAGCGCATCCGGAAACGGCAAAGCAGGCATCACGGGAATTTGGGATCCCGCTCGTTTTTCAAAACGAGAACGATCTTTTGGAGCATCCAGAGATCGACGTCATCGACATTTGCACGCCAAACCGATTCCACGCCGAAACACTCTGCAAGGCGATTGCATCCGGCAAGCACGTTTTGTGCGAAAAGCCTCTCTGCACCTCGCCGGAGGAGGCAAGACAAATCCTTTCCGTACCGCAAAAGAACGGACAGGTCACGGGTATGGTCTTTAACAATCGCCACCTTGCCCCGGTCCTGCGCGCAAAGCAGCTGATCGAGGAGGGACGTCTTGGACGGATCCTGACCTTCCGCGGTGCGTATCTGCACAACAGCGCCGCCGACCCCTCCCGCCCCGCAGGCTGGAAGCAGGACAAGACTGTTTGCGGCGGTGGCGTTCTGTTTGACCTCGGCTCGCATCTGATCGATCTTACCAGCTGGCTTTGCGGAGAATTCCGCTCTGTCAGCGGGCTTTCACAAATTGCCTTCCCCACCCGTATCGGCATGGATCACACGCCCTGGCAGACCAATGCAGACGAGGGCTTTTCCATGCTTGCCGTCACGCGGGACGGCGCACACGGAACGCTGGAGGTCGGAAAGCTTCAGGTCGGTACGAATGACGATCTCTCCTTCGAGATCTACGGCGAGCGCGGCTCTCTCCGCTTCTCACTGATGGATCCGAATCATCTGTTTTTCTACGATGCAACCGCCCCCGCTGCCCCCATCGGAGGCGAGCGCGGTTACACAGCCATCGAATGCGTGGGACGCTATCCCGACATTTGCTTCCCCTCTCCGAAGGCCCCTGCGGGGTGGCTTTACGGACACGTGCAAAGCATGTATTCCTTCCTCTCCTCCGTTTACGAGGAAAAGCCCTTCGCCCCCTCCCTGTCAGACGGTGCTTACGTACAAGCCGTTATGGACGCCGCCTACCGCTCTGCCGAGCAGGAGAGCCGTCTTACGGAGGTGATCCTATGTTAGTCATCGGTCTTACGGGACCGAGCGGCGCCGGGAAGGGCGAGGTCGCTCGCCGCTTTTCTGCCTACGGCCTTCCTGTCATCAATGCCGATGAGGTCTATCACAATCTCCTGATCCCCCCCTCCCCTTGCCTGGACGCGTTGGTTGAGCACTTCGGGCGCCAGATTCTGCAAGCGGACGGAACACTGAACCGCGCGGCACTCTCTGCGACCGTCTTCTCTGACCGAGAGAAGCTGGAGGCGCTCAATCACATCGCTCATCGGTTTGTGATGGAGGTCGTTCGCCGTGATCTGGAGGACTACCGCGAGCAAGGAAAGCTTGCCGCCGTGCTGGATGCTCCCCAGCTTTTTGAGGCCGGAGCGGACGCCGACTGCAATATTGTTGTAGCCGTTCTTGCCGAACGCGCGCTTCGCATCCGCCGCATTATGCAAAGGGACGATTTGGACGAGGCAAGCGCCGTGCGCCGCACAGACGCGCAAAAGAGCGATGCTTTTTTCCGAACGCGCGCCGACTACGTCATTGAAAACAACGGAGCCACGGAGCATTTGCAGAGTGCAGTGGATCGGATCCTGTGCGAAATGGGGGTATGTCCCGCATGAAGATGAATCTTCGTCACGCAGTTGCCCTTCTGCTTCTGATCGCGCTTTCTGTCGGCTTTGGCTTCGCATTCGATGCGGTTGCTACCGCGATCGAGAAAAGCCAATATCCGCAAAGCGAGGATCTTAAGCCGCTCGTAGCCGAATCTGCCGCCGAGTTCGGGCTTCCCGAAACCGTGCTCTGGGCTTTTATCCGAAACGAAAGCGGCTTTCAAAGCAGTCTTGTCGCCTCGGACGGATCGATCGGCCTGATGCAGCTGACCCCCGAGCAGTTTTCTTATATCTGCACAGAGGTCCTCGGTGAGGAGGAAAAGAGCAGCGACCTGCTCTACGCCCCCGCCACCAATCTCCGCTACGGAGCCGCCCTCGTATCCTCACTTTACAAGCGCTACGGCGTTTGGGAAAACGTTTACGCCGCTTATTTTGCGGGCATCGAGCAGGTAGACCGCTGGATGCGCGACCCCGCGCTCTTGACACCGCAGGGACGGCTTTCCGAGATCCCGGATCCCGAAACGGCAGCCTACGTGGAGAGAATGCTCCGCGCAGTGGAACAGTACAGTCAATTATATTATGAACCATAAAAAGGAGAACCGACATGTCTGAAAAGAGAAACCATCTGGTCTATGAGAAGAAGACCGTTTACGAGAAGGCCGGCGAAAAGATCGTTGCCGAGGCCTACGAATACGCTAAGGGCTACGTCCAATTTCTGGACGCCGCCAAGACCGAGCGCGAGGCCGTTTGCGAGGGCGTAAAGCTTGCCGAGGCGGCAGGATACCGTCCCTACACCTTTGGCGCGCCCATCAAGGCAGGCGACAAATTCTACTATAACAATCGCGGCAAGAACATCTTCCTTTTCCGCATTGGTACCGAGGATATCAACAACGGTATCCGCATCACCGCCGCGCACATCGATTCCCCCCGTCTGGATCTGAAGCAGGTTCCCCTCTACGAGGACAACGGAATGTGCTTCCTCAAAACGCACTACTACGGCGGTATCCGCAAGTATCAGTGGCTTGCGATGCCTCTGGCACTGCACGGCGTCGTCATCAAGCAGAACGGTGAGAGCGTGAACGTCGTCATCGGTGAGAAGGATGAGGATCCCGTAATGTATATCACCGATCTGCTTCCCCATCTGGCAGCGGCCTACAACGAGAAGCCTCTGGGCAAGGCCGTAACAGGTGAGCAGCTCAACATCCTTGTGGGAAGCCGTCCCCTTGCCGACGAGGACAAGGACGCCGTAAAGCTCGGTGTTCTCCAATACCTCAACGACGCCTACGGAATCACCGAGGAGGACTTCCTCTCGGCAGAGCTTTCCATCGTTCCCGCAGGAAAGGCACGCGACGTTGGCTTTGACCGCTCCATGATCAGCGGCTACGGTCACGACGATCGCGTTTGCGCATATCCCTCCATCACCGCGATGATCGATGCAGATGAATCACTTCACACAACCATGTGCCTGCTCGTGGACAAGGAGGAAACCGGAAGCGACGGCGTGACCGGTATGCAGAGCAGTCTGATCACCGATATTATCACCGAAATTGCAAAGGCCCTTGGCGGAAACGAGGCTACCGTGCGCGCTAACTCCAAGTGTCTCTCCAGCGACGTGACCGCAATCTATGATCCCAACTTCCCCGATGTCTATGAGCATCGCAACTCTGCACTTCTCGGCTGCGGCGTTGGCATGTGCAAGTTCACCGGCTCGCGCGGCAAGGGCGGCACGTCCGATGCAAATGCAGAGCTGGTGGCATGGGTGCGCCGTTGCCTGAACGAGGCAGGCATCGTTTGGCAGACCTGCGAGCTCGGCAAGATCGACGTTGGAGGTGGCGGAACGGTTGCCAAGTTTATGGCAAACCATAACATCGACACCATCGACCTCGGCGTTGGCGTGCTTTCCATGCACGCTCCCTACGAGCTGATCTCCAAGGTGGACCTCTACGAAAGCTACCGTGCCTTCAAGGCATTCTACGCATTCTAAACATTCGTGATCGGAAATCCGATCCCTTCTATTCCCCGATATTCTTTCAGAAAGGAGCGCCTTTATGCTTACCAAGCTGCGACAGGCGGAAGAAAAATACCGTCATTTGGAAGCCTCGCTTTCGGATCCGGCCGTTCTGGCAGATCCGTCGCGTTGCGCACAGATCATGCGCGAGCATAAGCTTCTTTCACCCGTCATGGAGAAATACCGCCTGTACCAAGAGGCCGAGGGCCGCATTTCAGAGGCGATGGAGCTTTTGGATACGGAAAGCGATCCCGATCTTCGATCCCTGGCAAGCGAGGAGCTGAAGGAGGCGCGCGAGGAAGCGGAACGGCTTCTTGAGGAGCTGACAATCCTGCTTCTTCCGCGCGATCCCAATGATGAAAAGAACGTCATCGTGGAGATCCGTGCGGGAGCGGGAGGCGAGGAAGCCGCACTGTTTGCGGCAGTTCTCTATCGAATGTACACCATGTACGCAACGGCAAAGGGCTTTCGATGCTCGATCGTCAACCAAAATCCCACCGAGCTTGGCGGCTTTCGGCAGATCGCCTTCCAAATCGAGGGGGACGGCGCCTATTCGCGCTTCAAATTTGAGAGCGGCGTGCATCGCGTCCAGCGTGTTCCCGAAACCGAATCCCAGGGACGCATCCAAACCTCCACCGCCACCGTGGCGGTGCTTCCCGAGGTGGAAGAGGTGTCAATCGAGATCAATCCCGCAGACCTTCTCTTTGAATCCTGCAAATCCAGCGGCGCGGGCGGTCAGCACATCAATAAGACCGAGTCCGCCGTTCGCCTGACGCATAAGCCTACCGGAATTGTAGTAGAATGTCAGGAGGAACGAAGCCAATTCAAGAACAAGGATAAGGCGCTCCGTATGCTCCGCGCGATCCTCTACGATCAAAAGCAGAGGGAGCAGACCGAGCAGATCGCCTCGGACCGCCGCGCACAGGTGGGAACGGGCGACCGCAGTGAGCGCATCCGTACCTACAACTATCCGCAGGGCCGCATCACCGATCACCGCATCGGTCTGACGCTCTATTCCCTGGACCGCTTCGTCAACGGCGAGCTTGACGGCATGATCAACGCCCTTGCCACCGCCGAAACGGCAGAGAAGCTCAAGCAGCAGTAACCCCGGAGGAATGCTATGTTTCCATCAGCCATGCCAACCTTCTTCACCGGATTCAGCCTCCTGTTTCCGATCGTCTTTCTCTTCATCCTCGGCGTTTTCGCCGCGATCCTGATGAAAGGGATCGGTCAATGGAATAAAAACAATCATGCACCGCGTCTTTCCGTTCCTGCCACAGTAGTCGCAAAGAGAACGAACGTATCCCACCGTTCCGGCAGCTCGCATCACGTCAGCAGCACCTCGACCACCTATTACGTCACCTTTGAGGTGGAAAGCGGAGATCGCATGGAGCTTTGCCTGCCGGGGACCGAGTACGGTCTTTTGATTGAGGGCGACGTAGGAACGCTCTCCTTCCAAGGAACACGCTATCTGCACTTTGAACGAGCCTGAGAGGTACCGTTTTGCAAACCGAACATATCAAAATTCAGAATATTGCCGCAGAAGAGCATCTCCTGCGCCACGCGGCAGACATCCTTCGCCGCGGAGGGCTTGTGGTCTTCCCTACTGAAACCGTATACGGGCTCGGGGGACTTGCCACCAACGCCTCCTCCGCCAAAGCGATCTATGCCGCCAAGGGACGTCCCTCGGACAACCCCCTCATCATTCACGTAGCA
Organism: Clostridia bacterium; assembly: GCA_017386965.1. Taxonomy (GTDB): domain Bacteria; phylum Bacillota; class Clostridia; order Oscillospirales; family CAG-272; genus UMGS1865. Next base: position 4,355 of record JAFOGE010000092.1, on the reverse strand, counting down.
GATCCTTCGGACGCTGAGGCCTACGCCCATACGTCCTCCCTCTACTACCGTCTGGCCAAGGCCTTTATGCCGGGCCCCTTGACGGTCATTCTTCCCAAGAAGGATACCATTCCCCTCTCCACGACCGGGGGCCTGGATACCGTGGCCGTACGTTGCCCCGCGCATCCCGTCGCCCACCGTTTGATCTCTCTTTTGGGCGAGCCGATCGCGGCTCCCTCTGCCAACCTCTCGGGAAAGCCCTCGCCAACAAACGCTCAGCACGTGGCACAGGATATGGACGGACGGGTTGCTATGATCCTGGACGGAGGAGAGAGCGAGATCGGACTGGAATCCACCATCGTCAAGCTGGATGGCGATACCGCCACCCTTCTTCGTCCCGGCGCGATTACTTACGAGGCGCTTTGCATGGTCGTTGATCACGTTTCGGTGGCCGATGCCGTAACGCATCGCTTGGCCGAAAACGAACGGCCGCTTTCCCCCGGAATGAAATACCGTCACTATGCTCCCACAGCTCCCCTCGTGCTTCTGACCGGGGATCGCGAGAGGGTACTGGATTTCCTCCGTCGGGAACAATCCCAAAAGAACTGCGCCATCCTCTGCTACGACGAGGATCTTCCTGCCTTAAAAGGAGGTACGCTCTTTCCTATCGGCGCGCGCGAGGATCTCGCGGCGCAGGCGCACAATCTCTTCCGAGCGCTCCGGCAAGCCGATCTTACGGACGCCGAGATTTTGTATGCCCCCCTCCCCCCGACCGAAGGCTTGGGCTTGGCTCTCTATAACCGCATGATCCGTGCCGCAGCCCATACGGTCAAGCATATCGACTGACAACAACACAGAAAGGATCACGATCCCAACTATGGCAAAAAAGCAGAACAAAGGCAAAAAGGAGCTGGTCTACGCTCCCATCGTCTATCAGCCCATCACGGAAACCATAGAGAAGAACTATATGCCCTACGTTATGAGCGTTATCGTGTCCCGCGCGATCCCCGAGATCGACGGACTCAAGCCCTCACACCGTAAGCTTCTCTATACCATGTATAAGATGGGACTGTTGACGGGACCGCGGACGAAAAGCGCCAACATCGTGGGACAGACCATGAAGCTCAACCCCCACGGCGATGCCTCCATCTACGAAACCATGGTTCGACTCACTCGCGGCAACGCTACCCTGCTCCACCCTCTGGTGGACTCCAAGGGCTCCTTTGGCAAGCAGTATTCCTCCGAGATGAAGTACGCCGCATCCCGTTATACCGAGTGTAAGCTGGATGCGATCTGCGCGGAGCTGTTTGCCGGCATCGACAAGAATGCCGTGGACATGATCGACAACTACGACGCCACCATGAAGGAGCCTGTGCTTCTTCCCACCACCTTCCCCAATATCCTCGTCATGCCCAACATGGGTATCGCCGTTGGTATGGCCTCCAACATCTGCTCCTTTAACCTCGCCGAGATCTGCGACGGCACCATCGCGCTTCTGCGAAAGCCCAACCTCTCGGTGGACAAGATGATGGAGCTGGTCAAGGCTCCCGACTTTTCGGGCGGAGGCGTCCTCCTCTACGATGAGGAGCAGCTTCGACAGATCTACACCACCGGACAGGGATCCGTCCGTCTGCGCGGACGTTACGTCTATGATAAAACGCACAACTGCATTGAGATCGTCCAGATTCCCTATTCCACCACGGTGGAGATCATCATGGCAAAGCTGGATACGATGTTCAAGGAAGGCAAGCTCAAGGAGGTCAGTGACTACCGCGATGAAACCGATCTGAGCGGCTTGAAGCTGACGTTGGATCTTCGCCGCGGCGTGGATCCCGAGCAGCTCATGGCAAAGTTATTTAAGATGACGGCATTGGAGGACACCTTCAAGTGTAACTTCAACGTTTTGATCGACAGTGTCCCGCGAACCATGGGAATCGTTGAGCTGCTCTCCGAATGGATCCGCTTCCGCCTCGTTTGTTTGCGCCGTGAGATCGCCTTTGATCTCAAAAAGAAGAAGGACAAGCTTCATCTGCTCCTGGCCCTTGGAAAGATCCTACTGGACATCGATAAGGCTATCCGCATTATCCGACATACCGAAAAGGAATCCGACGTTGTGCCCAACCTGATGACGGGCTTCGGCATTGATGAGATCCAGGCGAACTTCATCGCCGAGATCAAGCTGCGCAACCTCAACCGCGAGTATATTATCAACCGCATTTCCGAGATCGAGGACCTGCAAGCCGAGATCGCCGACATGGAGGAAACGCTCAAGGATGAGCTGAAGCAAAAGGCGCTCATCATCAAGCAGTTGACCGAGATCAAAAAGAAGTACGGCCAGCCCAGACGTACCCAGATCGTTGCCGCAGACACGGTCAAGGTCTATCGTGAGGAGGATCACACCGAGGATTACCCTGCCCGCTTCGTTCTGACCCGCGAGGGCTATTTCAAGAAGATCACCTTCCAATCCCTGCGCGGCAACGACGAGCAGAAGTGCAAGGATGGCGATGAGATCCTCAATCTCTTTGACGGGTCCAATACCGACACTCTCATCTTCGTCACCGACAAGCAGCAGATCTACCGTGCAAAGGCGGATGACTTCGATACCACCAAGGCCAGCGCTCTTGGCGAATATCTGCCTGTAAAGCTGCACATGGATCCCGACGAGAAGCCGATCCTGATGAACATTCAAAACAAATTCTCCGCAAAGGAGAATCTGGTATTCCTCTTTGCAAACGGCAAGGGCGTGCGCATTTCCATGAGCAACTACGAGGCCTTGGCAGGCCGCAGACGCATTACCTCCGCATACTCCAAGAATTCCCCCATCGTGGCCGCGTTCTATGAAAAAGCACCTATGGAGATCCTTTTGGTTTCCTCAGACAACCGCGCCATCGTCATCAAATCCACGCTCATTCCCCAAATGGCCACGCGCACCTCGGGCGGCGTAACGTTGATGACACTCAAGCCCGGGCAAACGGTCGTGCGCGCGTCGCTTGACCTGGAAAGCATCCCGGAGGGCGCAAAAAGTCTGAAAAAAGTGAAAATCCCTGCAGCGGGCGTTCCGTTGCCGTGATTCTATATGCAAGCAATAAAAATTTTAATAAGAAAGGAAACACGATCATGACAGAAGAAAAGAAAGTCACCGAAGAGGCTGCTGAGGAAGTAGTCGAGGAGGTTGCTGCTGAGGAGGCTGCCGAAGAGGTTACCGAGGAAGCTACCGAAGAAGCTGCTGAGGAGGCTACCGAGGAAGCTGCTGAGGAGGCTACCGAGGAAGTTGCTGAGGAGGCTGCTGAAGAGGAAGAGGCAGAAGAGCCTACATACGAGCCCTCCGCAAAGCTTTCTTGGGGTCTGCGTATCTTTACCGCCGCAGCGGCACTGGTTGGCACCGCACTGCTGGTTCACGTGGTAATGACCATCGTAAGCCTTTGCGCATAAGCAAAAAAGAAAAAGGAATGGGGTATCGGTCAAATGCGTTATACATTCGTCCGATACCCCATTCTTTTATGGTTCTTGGAAATTACTCTGCTTTATTCTCAGCAATGACCTTTGCCGTAATATTTCCGGGAACAACGTCGTAGCCGGTAACGGCAAACTCAAAGGATCCGCGCCCCTGCGTCATGGCACGCAGCGTGGTGGGATAATCCATCAGCTCAGCCTTGGGAGCGATCGCCTGCACAACGGTGTAGCCCTTCTTTGCGGCAGGCTCCATACCCATAACGCTTCCGCGACGCTTGTTAAGATCACCCATGACGTCACCGACCAGATTCTCGGGAACGGTAATGCGGAGATCTCCCACCGGCTCCAGCAATACGGGAGCGGCAAGCTCAAGTGCCTTCTTGTAGGCCAAGGAAGCGGCTGTCTTGAAGGAAAGCTCATCCGAGTCAACGGCATGGTAGGATCCGTCGTAGAGGTCTGCTGCAAGGCAGGTCATCGGGTAACCGTAAGCACCCTTGACCATGGAATCCTGAATTCCCTTCTCAACGGCAGGATAGAAGTTCTTGGGAACCGTTCCGCCGACAACCGAAATGGTAAAGGTAAGTCCCTCCTCCTGGCCGGGGGCGAAGCGCATCTTGACGTGTCCGTACTGACCGGATCCGCCGTTCTGCTTCTTGTGCTTTCCTTCCACATCCACAGACTTGGTAATCTTCTCACGGTAGGCCATCTTGGGAGCATCAAAGCGAACGTTGAGTCCAAAGCGGCTCTTCAGTCTTGCAACGAGAACGGACAGGTGCATCTCACCCAAGCCGTAGATCAGAAGCTGCTTGGTCTCCGCGTCATTCTCGAAGCGAAGCGTGTAGTCCTCTTCCGTCATCTTGGTGATGCTCTGCGAGATCTTACCCTCATCTCCCTTGGATACGGGGATCATTACCTTCGTCAGG
>JAFOGE010000091.1 GCA_017386965.1 Clostridia bacterium | reverse complement strand
CGTCCGATGTCGGCGGGGTTGACCAGGTCAAAGAACTCCAGACCCATGCCCGCTCCGGGGGAATCGCTGCCCGACTGGTTCTCGCTTCCGTTGCTGGCAACGGCGGATACGGCCATGCGCGTGCGGACATGACGGTCGGTGGTGTAAAGTCCCTCGGTGTTGGCCACGAGGATGGTGTGGTCCACGCCTGCGATGCTTCCCATCGCTTGGACGATGGCGGGATCGGCCTCCTTGGCGGCAAAGCAGCCCTGGCGGAGAATGTCCGCGCGGACCTTTGCCTCAACGCTTGTGGGCAGGATCTTTACAGGATGAATGTTGGGGAAAATGCGCTCGGTGAGATTGACCGAAACGTCGCCTCGGATCTCGCCCATGGCGGCGGCCACGCTTCTGGCGCACTGAAAGAGTCCCTCGGGGGAAAGATCCGAGGTGGATGCAAAGACGGTCTTGGTGCCGAGGAAGGCGCGAATGCCAACGCCCGATACCAGGTTATCGCTTGCGCGCTCGATCTTGCCGTTCATCATGGTGATGCTATTGTTACGGGTGATCTGCCCGTAGATCTCCGCAAAATCCGCTCCGCCCGACATGGCGCAGGCCAGCACGGATTCTGCCAATGCTCTTGTGATCATAGAAAACCTCCGTTTTCGGAAGGGGAAGGCTCCCTTTCCTTTTTTTGTATATGTAAATTTATGATTGCTCTGACGGTTGGTTGTGCTGCCGCACGAATGCAGGGATCTGCCAAAGGCTCTCGGCGCGGTGCCAGAGAAGGGGGAGTATTTCGGCGGCGGGGGGGTAGAGATCGGGAACGAGAATGGGATAGCAGCCCGCTCGGTGGGCGGCGAGGATGCCGTTGCGCGAATCCTCCGCCACGGCGCAGGATGCAGGCGGAATACCAAGCTCCTCGGCGGCCAGCAGGAAGATGTCGGGGGCAGGCTTGCCGTTCCTTACGCGATCTCCGGTGACGACGGTATCAAAATAGGGGGCCAATCCGCTCTTTTGCAGGTATTGCGTTGCGACGGGAAGGCGCGTGGCGGTTGCGATGGCGGTGCGGATGCCCATATCTCGCAGCTCGATCAGAATTTCGGGGACGCCATCCTTTTTGGGAGGGCCGGATTCCAGGAAGACCTCGGCGGCGTATTGCCACATCCGCTCGCGCCAATCGTCGTAGGGAAAATCCGTTCCGAAGACGCTTTTCATATAGCGACGGCTTTCGTCGCGCGGAAGACCGCAGAGAGCGGGATGATGATCGATGACGGATGGGGGGAGTCCCATTTCCTTTGCCGCGAGGAGGAAGCCGTCCCGATAGACGCGCTCGGAATCAAAGACGGTTCCGTCCATATCAAAGAGGACGGCTTGAATTGGTTGCAAGGGAGGACCTCCTTTCGGGAATCAGATCGAAACCATATTCTTATTTTACTATGAGGGGATCAAAAAAGCAATCCCTTTTCCGAAAAAAAGAGAAAAAAAGGAGTTCTGAAAAGCGGAAAAAGGGGAAGGACGACGAGAACGCTTTCATCAATACTTTTTGAGTAACCTTAGATTTATGACTAACCGCTAATGCAAATGGATAAGAAATTAAAATACATATAAAAGTTACAATAACAGCAATAAATATAGATTGAACAAAAATT
>JAFOGE010000090.1 GCA_017386965.1 Clostridia bacterium | reverse complement strand
GCTGGACCTCGAGGAGTAAACCAAAAAGATTCTTTTCCAAAAGCATCTCTTGACAAAGAGGTGCTTTTGTTTTATAATTAAGAATGTCAGAATTAAATTAGAGGAGAAACCGAGGATGAAAAAGATGCTGCTTCGCGCCTTTTTGCTGCTCTTGGCGTTGCTCATGGTGATTCCCTTTGCAGGATGCCAAGAAACACCCAAGCCGCAGGAAACCAACCCAGTTACCACCCCTTCGACCGACCCGGATACCGACGGGGCGGGAAGTGAGCCAACGGACACCGAGCCCGAGGAGAACGGCCCCAATCTTCCCGAAAAGAATTACAACAAAGAGGAATTTACCATCCTGATGCGCGCGCTCGAGGAGTACAAGGAGGATATTTATGTGGCGTCGATCGACATGAATGCCACCTCTCTGGACCGCGCGGTCTATCAACGCCTGCAGGATCTGACCTACTACTACAATCTGATCATCGATCCCGTGATCAAGGAGCGTCCGAAGGACGAGATTCCCTCTGCCGCCAAGGCAGGTGTGGACGTTTACGACATGGTTGTGGAGCATTCGGGCTTCTCGCTCGCCTGCGCCGCAAGCGGATACTACTATGACTGGAACGATCTCCCCTACGTGGATCTGGATGCCGATTGGTGGAGTGCCGACGCACGCAATGCGTTCACAACGCCGCTGGGCAAGCTCTATACCATGATCGGTGACATCAGCTACATGAGCGTGGGAGCATCTACTTGTATGTTCTTCAACAAGGAGATTCTCAGTGACGTACAAGGACTTGCATCCCCTTACGATCTGGTAAGAGATAAGACGTGGACCTTTGAAACATTCGAGGAATACGTTACCACGCTGGATGCCAACATGGACGGCGACGGCACCGGAGCGCTGGAAACCGATTCCTTTGGCTACGGCACGGGCTGGTGGGCAGGTCCCTCGCAGCTCCTGCACTCTACGGGATACCGTACCATTGAATGGAAGAACGAGGATTGGAAATTCACGCTGGATAACGACACCACGAGCGAGGCCGTGTTTGATATGCGCGATCTGCTTTGGAACAGCGGTGCCTGCTACGCCGTCAACACGCAGGAGTTCGATGCCTTGATCAAGCCCTTTACGGAGGGACGTCTGGCCTTTACGGACGGCCGCGTGGCACACGCACGCGAGTTTGCCGGTGAGGATCTTTCCTACGGCATCGTTCCGTGGCCTAAATACAACAAGAAGGTGAGGGAATACTACTCCACCGTGAACGGAGGCACCAACCTCTTCTCGGTTCTGCGCAACACCACGCCCGAGAATGCCGAGCGCATCTCCATCGTTCTGGAGTTCATGGCCTACGAGGGATACCGCACGGTCGTTCCGCTCTACTACGAAACCATTCTTTCCTACCAGTACCTCAAGGACGAGGATTCCATCGAGATGCTGCAGCTCATCCACAACCATCGGATCTTTGACCTTGGCTACTTCTATTCGCCGGTTTCTTCGCTTGTGCATGAGGCGATCATGGATCCCACCGGCCCCTCCCTCTCTACGGCATTGGACAAGATTGAGGAGGCCGCACGAGAGGAGCTTTTCGCTACCTGGAACCTGCTGGACGAGCAGCCGACTGCGCAATAATGCTTTCAATATCCAATTTTCGAAGCACCTCTTGACAAAAGAGGTGCTTTCGCTTTATAATAAGAATGTCAGAATTAAATTAGAGGAGAAACCGAGGATGAAAAAGCTGCTGCTTCGCGCCTTTTTGCTGCTCTTGGCGTTGCTCATGGTGATTCCCTTTGCAGGATGCCAAGAAACACCAAAGCCGCAGGAAACCAACCCAGTTACCACCCCTTCGACCGACCCGGATACCGACTCCATGGGAAGTGAACCGACTGACACCGACCCGACCGGGGAGACCAATCCCCAGGAAGGCCCGGATCTGCCGGAGAAGAACTATGGCAATCGGGAATTCCTTATGGTCATT
>JAFOGE010000008.1 GCA_017386965.1 Clostridia bacterium | reverse complement strand
TTGCCCATGGATTTATGTATATGATGGCAGCAATGATTCTGCTTGGGGCGCTTGGAGGATTGTACGAAAAGCATCAAAACATTTGGGGCGTTACGATCATTCATTTTGTTTTAGGGCAGGCGGCGTGTTGCCTTGGCTTTTTGTCGTAGCAGAGAATGAATCAGAAAAACGAATCCTAATGTGTAACCGGTTGTAGGCAAATCGTCTATGCAGATGCAAAGCAACCGAAAGCGAACGGCAAAAACATATTGCAATCCACTCAAAAGTGTGCTATAATGGGATTAGGAAGGTATGACGAGGCGGCTGCGCTTCGTGACGCCCAATAAAAGAACGAAAGGAAATGACACACGATGAAAAAGAACGTTATACTGAGTGCTCTCTTGGGTCTTGCTGCAGGAGCAGCCGTAACCGCCGCCGGAGCGATCGCCGTTGCTCGCGTCAGTGGCGAGATCAAGAGTGAAATGGGTGAGCAACATTTCCCTTCTCCCAACGGAGATCACGCCGTAACCGTTTCCTGCGGAGCCTCCAAAACAGCAAAGGGACTAACCTACCTGCGCGTTCTGGCCTCCTCCGAGGCCTGCGAGGACACCTGCGCGCTCTCCTTGCTGACGCGAAGAATGCCCGAGGAGCTTGACGTACAGTGGATCGATAACGAGCATTTCCGCCTTCTGGTCGGCCCCGGCGCGCGGAAGCAGTGCTGCGAGATCACCTTCGAAGAGGACCGTATCTCCGCCATATATTCCCTGGCAAAGCAATAACCCGCACACCGTCTGCACCAAAAGCACACAAAAATCCTATTTCACTCTATTTTTTACTTCAAGGAGGACCTTCCCATGAATGAAGAGCATCTGCACGTCTACACCCAAGACGCCCCCGAAAAGCCCAAGGAAAATGTCCTGTTCGGCATCGTCGGCGCGTTCCTGTTCGCCTTGGTCGGAGGAATCCTTTACTACGTTCTCTACCAGATCGGCTTTCTGGCCTCGATCAGCGGCCTCGTCTGCGTGATCTGCGCCATCAAGGGCTATTCCTTTTTTGCCAAGCGTGAGAGCATTCGCGGCATCGTGATCTCCATCATCATCGCCGTTCTTGTTCTGACGATCGCCTGGTACATCTGCCTTGCCAACGACGTTTACCTCGCCCATCTGGAGTGGTTCGCCAACGGCGAGATCGACTTTACGCTGACCTTCTTTGAATCCATCCGCTACGCCTACCTCTTCCTGCCGGACGTCCCTGCCTATTTTGCGGATCTTGGCATCAGCCTTCTGCTCGGTGCCGTTGGATGCTTTGGCTACGTGAAGCAAATGCTACAAAAGCAAAAGGCTCCCGCTCCCGCACCTGCAGCTGCACCTGCGTCGGAATTCGAGAATTCGGATCAGAACGAGCAGCAATAACACTCTTGGCACAAACATAAGAACGCCTCCGCGCAACATCGCAGAGGCGTTCTTATGTTATCCCAACAGAAAATCGAATATCAGCATGAGCGCAAAGCCTGCCAGAAGTGAATAGGTGGCTCCCGTCTCGCTGCCGTGCGCGTGCGTCTCGGGGATCATCTCGTCGCTGATGACGTAAAGCATCGTTCCTCCGGCAAATGCGAGTGCAAAGGGCAAAATAACCGTGGAAAGGCTGACGGCAAAATAACCGATCAGCGTGCCGACGACCTCTACCACGCCCGTACCGAACGCGATCAGGAAGGTCTTGCGGCGGCTGATGCCAACCGCAACCATGGGTGCGATGATCACCATTCCCTCGGGAATGTTCTGCAGGGCGATGCCG
>JAFOGE010000089.1 GCA_017386965.1 Clostridia bacterium | reverse complement strand
CCTTCATTTTTTGCATTTTTTTGAGAATACATACCAAAAAACACTTGCAATCCTTGCATAAATATGGTAAAATGGGTATGTAGCAGAAAATCAAATTTAACGGAGGATTTTTATGAAAAAGACACAGTTGATTGAAAAGGCTGCCCAGGCATCCGGCCTGACCAAGAAGGACACCGCTCTGGCTCTTGACGCCATCCTCGATGCAATCGGCGAGGCCGTTGCAGCAGGCGAAAGTGTTCAGATTCCCGGCTTCGGAACCTGGAACGTCAAGGTGCAGAAGGCTCGTACCGGACGTAACCCCAAGACCAATGAAACCATCGAGATTCCCGAAAGCAAGCGCGTAACATTCTCTGTTGGCAAGGCTCTTAAGGACAAAGCCAATTCGTGAGACTGGACAAATTCTTAAAGGTTTCCAGAATTATTAAACGCCGCACCGTTGCCAATGACGCTTGCGATGCCGAGCATGTATTTGTCAACGGCAAGAGAGCAAAGGCGTCTTACGACGTCAAGGAAGGCGATATTCTGGAGATTACCTTCGGCCAGCGCACTTTGAAGGTTCGGGTGCGCAATGTCAAGGAGTACACCACCAAGGCGGAAGCCTCGGAGCTGTACGAGGTGATCCTTTGATGCTTCTTCCCGGGCTTGCATAAATCCGCTTTCCCACACATAGATTATACCAAATAGGTCTATGGAGGGAATACGGAATGGGATTTGATGCAGAGAAGGAAAGAAGAACGGCGCATACCCTCTCTTTGCTTGGCAGAGAGAGCATGGAGGTGCGCGGTGTTGTCGATGTGATCAGCTTTGATGAGCAAGCGGTAATCTTGCGAACGGTTTGCGGTACGATGACTGTGGAGGGCTCCTCTCTACATATCCATGTGCTGAGCATGGAGGAGGGGATCGTAACCATGGACGGAAAGATCGATGCAGTATCCTATGAGGAAACAGGAGAGTCCGATTCCAATGAGAAGAACGGATTTTTTGGGAAGCTGTTCCGGTAAACGAACATGGAAGTTTCACAGTATGCTTTGATGCTCCTTCACGTATATGCGTTGATACTCGGTGCCTGTCTTGGACTCGTCTATGACGGGTTTCGGATCACGCGCATCTTCCTGGGGGCACATTATAGCCGACGTATTGCCAAGCAGTTGCAGGATCTCCGCTTGCCCTTTTTATCGCATAAAGAAAAAAACCGCGATAGCGGAATCCTCGGAGTTGCCGTTTTTTTGGAGGATCTGCTTTTTTGCGTCCTGACAGGACTATCGCTGGTCATTCTTTTTTATGAGATGAATAATGGGAAATTCCGATTTTTGGTCCTGCTCTGCGTCGGCGCCGGCTTTCTCGTTTATCGATTCACTCTGGGAAGGCTGATCATGTATTGCTCGGAATGGATCGCGTTTGCCATCGCAACCGGAGCGCGCTATTTGGTGTTTTTTCTGCTGCTTCCGTTTCGTTTGCTGTGGAATGCGATTTTGCGATGCACCAAACACGTTCATGCGCATTTGAAAAGAGCGCGGCAGAAGAAGAATCAACGGCACTATACCGCAAAGCAACGCGCGAGAATTGATAGAGATGCTTGCGGTATGATACCGATAGAACAGAAAAAAGGAAATCAATATGGCAAAGGGAAACAGAAAGCAATTCAGCCTAAGTCTGCTTATTCGCATTCTTCTGGCCGTCATGGTCGTGGTGTCGATCGGCATCTTTGCAAATAGTCTGATGCGCTTTAACGAATTGCAAAGGGAAGAGAAAAAACTGGAAGAGGCACTGCATAATCTTCTGGAAACGCGGGAAGAATTGAACGAGCTGATGGGCTCGGCAGAGTCTGTCAAGGCCCTGCTCAGCGATTATGAGCGCTATCAGAAGGCAATGGAATCGGATAGCGATCTCAAGGATGCTTTGATCGACTGGGAGGCACGTAAGGCGGCACTGCAGGAGCTGATTAACGAATCGGACAATAAGGAATACATTGTCAGGATCGCAAAGGAAAAACTGGGACTCTATTTCCCGGATGAAGAGATCATATACAACGACGGTAACGGATAAGGCGGACGGTATGGCAGAGAAAAAACAGGAAAAAACAAGAAGCATCGTGCAAAACCGAAAGGCATGGCACGACTATTTCGTAGAAGAAAAATATGAGGCAGGCATCGCCCTGCACGGTACGGAGGTCAAGAGCCTGCGGCAGGGAGGGGCGAATCTCAAGGATTCCTATTGCTCCTTTACAAAAATAAAATTCCGCTAAAAAAAGGTGCAAAGGAATTGCTTCTTAAGTTTAATGAACAAAATATTCCTGTTGCAAT
>JAFOGE010000088.1 GCA_017386965.1 Clostridia bacterium | reverse complement strand
TTGGTAAATCCAAAATAGGCCATATCGGGCCGTCCCGCAGGACCGTAAACCGTAAAGAAGCGCAGGCCCGTGGACGGGATATTGTAGAGCTTGGAATAGGCATGCGCCATCAGCTCGTTGCTCTTCTTGGTGGCGGCATAGAGGCTGACGGGGTTATCCACCTTGTCATCCGTAGAATACGGGATCTTCTTATTGGACCCGTACACCGAGGAAGAGGATGCATACACCAGATGCTCCATGGGATGCTCCGTGCGCATCGTTGCGCGGCAAGCCTCCAGGATGTTATAGAAGCCGATGATGTTGGCCTCAATATAGACGTCGGGATTCGTAATGGAATACCGAACCCCTGCCTGGGCGGCGAGGTTCACGACGACGTCAAAGCGGTATTCCGCAAACAGACGGTCGATGAGCGCACGGTCGGCAATATTCCCTCTTACAAAGGTCCACTCCGAGGCAGGAACCGTAGCAGCCAGGCGCTCGATCCCTTCCAGCCGGTACTCCTTGATGGAAACGTCGTAGTAATCGTTCATGTTGTCAAGGCCCACAATGCGAATGGGCTCTACGGTGCGCAAAAGCTCCAGAACCAGATTGGATCCGATAAAGCCGGCCGCACCCGTGACGAGAACCGTCTTGTTGCGAAGATCAATATTCGGTGTCAGCATATTCCCTGATACTCCTTCTGTACTTTCTCATAGCTTTCCAGGTTTCCGATGTCATATCGCTTCCCCGGCATCTCCATTGCGTGAACGGGCGTCTGCTTACAGAGCCACGCGATGTAGCTTCCGGGCGCATCCACACCGCAGCCCGCCGCAATTCCATCGGGAACGCGACGCGCGTCCCCCCGTGTGTAATAATAGAAGGGGGGCGTGCACCAGTGCGTTGCGGGCGTGGGGGATTTCTCGGTCATGTTCAGGATCTTGCCGTTTTCATCAACGGTCACCACACCGCATTTCAGCAGCTTCTTCTCATCCGGCTCATAGTACCGCATGATGCAGGAGCTGTTCTTTTCCCTGGCATAGGCAATGAACTTGGTCAGGCTGAAATCGAGGACGTTGTCCCCGGCGATCACCAGCATATCGTCGTCCAGTCCGAGCGTTTCGATGGCAAACTGAATGTCCCGAACCGCGCCCAGACGCGTTTCATTGGTAGAGGTTCCGTCGTCCACCACCGTGATCTTCTGTGTCTTCCCGGATGCCCATACATCAAAATGATGCGCAAACTTGTGGTTGGAAATCACAACGTATTCGTCCACCAGACCGGATGCGTCAATATCGTCGATCAGCCAATCGAGGATGGTTTTCTTGCCAACCGTCAGAAGAGGCTTCGGAAAGTTTTCGGTCAATGGGTAAAGGCGGGTCGCATAGCCTGCCGCCAGAATCAAGCATTTCATTCGTCAATTCTCCTTTTCAGTCCAGATGTACGCCGTCTGCCGTGTTGCAGATATGCACCGAGTACTTGCCCGCCAAGCGCGGGAAGGCCTTGAGATACTCCCGGGTCACCTGCTCCACAATGCTCTTCTCAAGCGCGGGATCGATCAGAGCCATGCAGCAGCCCTTAAAGCCCGCCCCCGAAAAGCGTCCGCCGTAGATTCCGGGCGTTTGCGTCATGATCTCATAGAGCTTGATCAATTCGGGAGAGCCGGTTTCCCAGTTGTGGATCGAGCTGTACCCGCTCTCAAAGGAAAGACGGCCAAAGGTTTCAATGTCACCGCGACGCCAAGCCTCAGCCCCCTTCTCCACGCGGTCAAACTCGGTGTACCAATGCTCCGCACGCTTGCGCCAAGGCTCGGGAAGCCGATCCTTGTATTGCTCATAGACCTCACGCGGAACATCACGAAGGTTGGTTTCCTTGAACTTTCCATAGGGCAAACCTGCCAAGGCCTTGAGCGCATAGGCTGCGCTGCGGCATTCATCCACGCGCATATTGAAGGCAGAGCCCGCCAGGGTGCGCTCAATCCCCGAGAAGAAGATCGCGATCTTGTAGGGCTTCATCGAGGAACTCTGCTCGATCAACTCATAGGTGTCGTCCCGCAGATCCATATAGAGAAGCTTCTCCTTGCGGCAATAGACCTCGCAGCTCTGATCCAGCTTTCCGCAGGAAACCCCCACGTACTTGTTCTCGGCCTCCTGGGAGATCGAAATAAGCTCGCGAGCCGTAAGAGCGATCCCGTTCATGTCGCAAAGCGCCGAGAGATAGGTGATGATCACGGCCGCCGAGGAAGAAAGTCCGCCGATCGGAAGCTCGCCGTCAATGACGGCGCAGAGTCCCGTGCGAAGCGGGTAACGGGAATGAAGAGCGATGGTCGCTCCGCGAAGATGGTCAGCCCAGTCCCCTTGCGGAGAATCCGGAGTCGAAGCAACGTGCCATTGAGCACGCTTCGGGAATTGCAGAGATTGGATCTCAATGATGCCGTTCTGCTTCGGTCCGTAGGCGATATGAATTCCTTTATCGATCGCAAAGCCCGTGATCTTTCCAAGCTGATGGTCGCTGTGCGCGCCGAGAGGACAGATCCGATAGGGTGTAAAGGCGGTTTCCATAGGTGCTTTGTGATAGATGCGCTCAAAGGCGCGCGCAACCGAAACCGTCGCGCTGATAGCGGTGTAGGAGACCGTCGTGTTCTTCTGTTCGGCGACCGCATCACTCTCCGTGCGATGCGCACGTGTGCGAGCATCCAAGGGGGCCTTGCTGTCATTGGGGAGAAGCCAGGTCTTTCCGACCTTGCGAGCTCCGGGGATCCTTCCCTGACGGCAGAGAGCCGTAACGCGACGTTCCGCCATATTCCAGCTTTGCGCCGCACGATGTACGTCCATATATTCCACAGATTACACTCCTTTTCTACATATTTCGCCCTATTGTATCATAAAAAAGCGGAAATGTCAAGATGTAACTTGACATTTCCG
>JAFOGE010000087.1 GCA_017386965.1 Clostridia bacterium | reverse complement strand
CGCGAGCATGCGTTCAGCGTCCTCCCAGACCGACCAGCCGCCAAGGTGCGCCCCGACGACGGTAAGCCCCTCGAAGATCTCGAGGATGGGAAGCATACGATTGGGGTTGGAAAAATCGTAGCGGTGATCGCCCGTGTGCATCAGAATGGGAAGCCCCTCCTCCTCGCAAAGCTCGTAGATCCGCAAAAAGCGGAAGTCGTCGATCTTGAAGCGTTGGATGTCGGGATGCAGCTTCACTCCGTGCAGGCCGAGACGTACGATCCTGCGGACGTCGCCCGTAAGGTCCTCACTCTCGGGATGAAGCGTGCCAAGTCCTGTCAGGCGTCCCTCGCCCCTTGCGACCTCCTCGGCAATAAACTCGTTGATGCCCGTGACCTGCTTTGGCGTGGTGGCGACCGACTGGATGACGAAATGATCCACACCCTGCGCAAGCCCCTCCTCCATGAGATCACGCACCGTGCCGCGGCAGGCCGAATGCAGACCGTAAAAGGTATCCGTTCCCTCTACCGCGCGCGCCGCGATCTTTTCGGGGTAGACGTGGCAGTGCGCGTCAACGACCGCATAGCCTTGGCCGACCATCAGGCGGTCACCACGCGGCTGGCCTTGTGCAGGCCGAGCTTTTCAATGGCGTCCTCACGCATCTTGTACTTGAGGATCTTGCCGGCGGCGTTCATCGGGAAGCCTTCAACGAAGTCCACGTACTTCGGCACCTTATGGCGCGCCATGTGGTCGCCGATATACTTCTTCATCTCCTCAGCCGTCATGCTCTCGCCATCCTTGAGGACGATGCAGGCCATGATCTCCTCGCCGTACTGCTCGTCGGGCACGCCGATGACCTGCACGTCGCGGACCTTGGGATGCGTGTAGATAAACTCCTCGATCTCCTTGGGGTAGATATTCTCTCCTCCGCGGATGATCATGTCCTTCAGACGTCCCGTAATGCGGAAGTTGCCGTCCTTGGTGCGGCAGGCAAGGTCGCCCGTGTGGAGCCAGCCGTCGGCGTCGATGGCGGCCGCGGTGGCCTCGGGCATCTTGTAGTATCCCTTCATCAGGTTGTAGCCGCGCGCCACGAATTCACCCGTGACCTCGTCGGGGCAATCCTCTCCCGTTTCGGGATTGACGATCTTGCACTCGATCTCGGGCAAGGGACGTCCGACCGTGCCCACGCGAACCTCAATGGGATCGTCCGTAGAGCTCATGGTGCATCCGGGGGAGGCCTCGGTCTGGCCGTACACAATGGTGATCTCCTTCATGTTCATCTTCTCGACCACGTCCTTCATCGTGGAGATGGGACAGGGGCTTCCCGCCATGATGCCCGTGCGCATATGCGCAAAGCTGGTCTTTTCAAAATCGGGATGCTCCAGGAGTGCGATAAACATGGTGGGCACGCCGTGGAAGGCGGTAATATGCTCATTGTGGATGCAGGCAAGCGCGGGCTTGGGCGAGAAATACGGAAGCGGCAGAATGGTGCCTCCGTGCGTCATGGTGGCCGTCATGGCCAGAACCATTCCAAAGCAATGGAACATGGGAACCTGGATCATCATGCGATCCGCCGTGGAGAGATCCATGCGGTCGCCGATGCATTTTCCGTTATTAACGATGTTGTAGTGCGTCAGCATGACGCCCTTGGGGAAGCCCGTAGTGCCCGAGGTGTACTGCATATTGCAAACGTCGTCCTTGTTAACGGCGGCGGCCATGCGATAGACCTCGCGCAGAGGAACGCGTGCGGCTCTCTCGAGCGCCTCGTTCCAATCCATGCAGCCCTTCTGACGGAAGCCAACCGTGATGACATTGCGCAGGAAAGGCAAGCGCTTGCTATGCAAAGGAGTGCCGGGCTTGATGTCGGCCAGCTCAGGGCAAAGCTCAGCGATGATCTTTCCGTAATGCGTATCCTTCGATCCCTCGGTCAGGATCAGGGTATGCGTATCCGACTGCTTGAGCAGGTATTCCGCCTCGTGGATCTTATAGGCCGTGTTGACCGTGACCAGCACTGCACCCAGCTTGACCGTTGCCCAAAAGGCAATGTACCACTGCGGCACGTTGGACGCCCAGACCGCCACGTGGGATCCGGCCTTGACGCCAAGGGCGATAAGGGAACGCGCAAACTCATCCACGTCGTCGCGGAATTCGCTATATGTGCGGGTATAATCCAACGTTGTGTACTTGAAGGCGTACTGATCGGGAAACTCCTCTACCATGCGGTCAAGCACCTGCGAGAAGGTTGCGTCAATCAGCGCCTCCTTCTTCCAGACGTATTTTCCCGTGTGGGTCTTATTATAGTAAAGTGCAGGCTCCTTGCGGGAGGTGTCGCTGTACTGCTTCATGTAGTTGACGAATTGGGAGAAGATGATCTCCATATCGTCCAGCTCCTCGCACCAGCGAGGATCCCAGACCAGCGAAAGGAAACCATCGTAGTTGACCGATCGAAGCGCCAGCATCATGGCCTTCAAGGGAAGATCTCCTTCCCCTACCAAGCAGTATTCCGGTCCATCCTCCGTCAATCGCGCATCGCTGATGTGAACATGACGGACGTAAGCCCCCAGATGCTTGATCACCTGCTCGGCACTCTCGCCGCCCCCAAAATACGCGGCCGACAGATTCCAAAGAGCCGCCAGATGGTCGCAGGCAAAGCGATCCAAAAGGGCGCGCAGATCTGCGGCGCGGCAGAACAGCCCGGAGGTTTCCACCAACAGGGTGATTCCCTTCTCCTCGGCCAACGGTAAAATATCGGAAAGCAAAAGCACGATCCGCTCCACAGCGGCAGCATCCGCCTCAGGCTTTCCGGAGGAGGTTGCCTTCAGACGAACGAACGGAATGTGCAGGTTGGAGGCGATCTCCATGCAGCGCCGGATCTCCTCGCGGGAGGTCTTCTCAGAGGAGGCATCCCGCAGGTCACAGACCGTATCCATGCAAACAACCGAGAGCTTCTTCTCATAAAGGCGGCGCAGGGTGGCTGCACTCGCGTAGCCGTGGAAGGCTCCGTCCCGCTCAATGAACATCGGATTGTAAATATTGTGAAGCTCGATCCCGTCGAATTTCAAATTCTCCGCGATGTCGCAAAAATCCTCAAAGCTCCGCTCGTGCCAGCCCTTGGTGGAAAACGAGAATTTCATCCTCAAACCTCCTCATATACGATCTTATTGATCGCATTGATGTACGCGCGAATGCTTGCACCGATGATGTCAGTCGAAATGCCGTTGCCCGAATAGAGCTTTCCGTCTGCGCGCAAACGGACGAGAGCCGAGCCCATTGCCTCCTTGCCCTCGGTAACCGACTGGATCTGAAAATCGTCCAGCTCGTAGTGATGTCCCACGATCTGCTCAATGGCGAGAAAAGCCGCGTCGATCGGACCGTCGCCAATGCAGATGCCCTGCATTACGGCGCCGTCCTTCTCCATGGTGATCTGCGCACTGGAGGAAATGATGTTTCCGTTGTTGATCACGTAGCTCTTCAGCTGATAGGTTGCGGGAACCTGCAGGGCAACACTGGCGATGATGGCCTCCAGCTCCTTGGAGCCAACGTGACGCTTGCCGCTAACACGGCAAAACTCCTCATAAACCCTTGCGCGGTCCTCCTCGGAAAGATCATAGCCAAGCTCCACACCTGCGGCATCCACTGCATCGCGTCCGTCATTGGAATCCAAGCGAATCTCCGTCTGCTCGGCCGCAAGGGACGCCGTTCCCTTCTCGTGCTTGGAATTGTCCAGGATCCAACGGATCTGCTTGACGTTTCTATGAAGCTCGGTCGAACGGATGCCGGTGCAAAGTGCGTAGGCATTTCCGCAATTCTTGATCATATCCGCAAAGGCATCCAAGGGGACCGTATCCCCGCAAACGGCCGTCTTCACACCTGCAACTCCTGCGCGAACAGCCAAAACCGCAGAGGCTGCGGCCATGCCGTTTTGGTTACTGCAACGCACGTATACCGGGATCTCGATCTTCTCAGCGATTTCCCCTGCGAAGCGTGCAAAATCATCCGGCATCATTTCGGCTGCGCTATCGCAAAGCGTAATCGAGGTCGCACCGGATGCGATCGCACTCTCGATTGCCGCCGAAAGTACCTCCGGCTCTGCCCGTGTCGCGTCCACTGCGCAAAACTCAACGTCGCAGCAGGATTGCTTTGCGCTTGCCACGCAAGCCCCGATCCATTCGATCATCTTGGGCGCTTTCTTGTGACAGACGTACTCCATTCCAACGGGAGAGATCGGAAGCTCAACACGGATGCGGGGATGCGCAGCTCCGGAAAGTGCCGCAGCCGCCAAAGCCACGCTTTCCTCTGTCGTTCCCGCCGCAACGGAAAGAACGCTCTGCTTGACAAAGGAGGAAACCGTGCGCACCAAGAGAGCGTCCGCCTTCACGTTTGCGATCTCGGGAAGCTCGATTGCATCTATGCTCAGCTTTTCCAGCTGGCGTGCGATTTCGATCTTCTCCTTGAAGCTGAAGGCCCTGCCCTCACGGCAAAGCGTGGTGTCTGCAATTTTGATCTGTTTCATGTTCAAATCTCCTTTTTCCAAAATCTCTCGTTGGAGATGCGGTCTGTCGAAAACAAAAAGCCCCCGGGATCGGCCAATACCGATCCCGGGGACGAAAATTCTTTCGCGGTACCACCCCGGTTGCTGCCACGGCAGCCACCTTTTTCCGAATTCCAACAAATTCTCTGCCATGATAACGGGGCAAGCCGTAGACGCTTACTCAAATTCGGCATCTCTGCTCCGGAATGAGGCTTCCCTTCTCGCTCACACCGACTCGCACCACCCGTCGGCTCTCTGAAATGAGGGTAGAAAAAGGAATAATTCCTTCAACGCATTTACTTTTGAATGATGGAAATGATTATAGCATGCTTTTCCTTTTTTGTCAAGAGCTTTTTGGATTTTTTTACGAAATTCGCGAAAAAACCGATGGTAGATCACGTTGAGATCAAGCCTCGTAATCCGCGCCCAGCTGCATGGCCTTGAGGTTGACCTCAAGCATATCCGCGCGCTTGGCGGAGATGACCTTCTTGAGTGCGGCCTCGACCTTCTCCACGTCGAACTGCCCAAGCTCCTTTAAGATCTTGCCGAGCAGGATCATGTTGGCCAGTGTGGGGGTGCCGTTGTCGCTCGCCATCTGCGTGGCGGGAATCTTGACCAGCTTGACATCCGTTCTCTCGATATCCCTTGCGATCAGCGTGGAGTCGGCAAAAATGATGCCACCAGGCAGGACCGCGGACTCGAATCGATCGAGAGAAGGAAGATTCATGGCCACCAGAACATCGGGATTGGACACGATGGGAGAGCCAACCGGCGTATCGCTGACGATGACACTGCAGCTTGCCGTTCCGCCTCGCATCTCGGGGCCGTAGGAAGGAAGCCAACTGACCTGCTTATCTTCGGTCAGTCCCTTATATGCCATCAGCTTTCCGACAAACAGAATGCCCTGTCCGCCAAAGCCGGAGAACAAAAACTTGGTTGTGCTCATTTCTCTGCCTCCTGACTTGCCGATCTGTCCTTATAGACACCCAGAGGGTAGTACGGCAGCATTTTTTCATCGATCCATTCGAGCGCCTGCTTGGGCGTCATGCCCCAGTTGGTGGGGCAGGAGGAAACGACCTCGATCAGAGAAAAGCCCTTGCCGTCGATCTGATTCTGGAAAGCCTTCTTAATGGCCTTCTTGGCGTTGTTTACATTCTTAACATTGTTTACGGCAACGCGGGCGATGTACTCAGG
>JAFOGE010000086.1 GCA_017386965.1 Clostridia bacterium | reverse complement strand
CTGCCTGCGCTCAACATTCCGTTTGATATACTCAAGCAAGCCGTAAGGATCATCCTTGAGGCCTGCGCCGAATAAGGAGAACGCATTATGCTCAATCTGAAGGGAAAACACTTTCTGACGCTTCTGGATCTGACGCCCGAGGAGATCGGGGGACTTCTGGATCTTGCGGCAGAATTCAAGCAAAAAAAGAAGGCAGGCGTTCCGCATCGCCTGTTCGAGGGAAAGAATATTGCCCTCATCTTTGAAAAGACCAGCACGCGCACGCGCTGTGCCTTTGAGGTGGCCGCGGCCGACCTCGGTATGCATCCCGTCTATCTTGACCCCAAGGGCTCCCAGATCGGCAAAAAGGAGAGCATCGCCGATACCGCACGCGTGCTTGGCCGTATGTTTGACGGCATCGAGTACCGCGGATTTGGCCAGGAGATCGTCGAGGAGCTGGCCGCCAACGCAGGCGTTCCGGTTTGGAACGGACTGACCAACGAATACCATCCCACCCAGATCCTTGCGGATTTCCTCACGATCAGGGAGCATTTCGGCTCTCTTGCCGGAAAAAAGCTGGTCTATATGGGGGATGCGCGATACAACATGGGCAACTCCCTGATGATCGGATGCGCCAAGATGGGAATGCAGTTCGTCGCCTGCGCGCCGAAGGCCTATTTTCCATCAGCCGACCTCGTGGAGAAATGTCGGCTTGTCGCCGAGCAAACGGGAGCGACGCTTTCCTTTATCGAGGATCCGCTCGAGGCGACCAAAAACGCCGACGTGATCTACACCGACGTCTGGGTCTCCATGGGAGAGCCGGAATCGGTATGGAAGGAGCGCATCGACGCGCTCTCGCCCTATCGCGTAACCCGTGAGCTGATGGAGAATGCAGGTCCGCAATGCCGCTTTATGCACTGTCTGCCTGCCTTCCACGACCTGAAGACCGAGGTAGGGAAGGAGATCTACGAAAAATTCGGTCTTACCTGCATGGAGGTTACCGACGAGGTGTTCGAGAGTGAGGCCTCGATCGTCTTTGACGAGGCAGAGAACCGCATGCACACCATCAAGGCCGTGATGGCGGCTACGCTCTGATCCAAACAGAGTGCCACCGATGCTTACGCATCCGGTGGCACTCTTTGTTTTGGAAAAAACGCAGACGTTTTTCGGAAAATCACCAAAAGGGTTCTTGATTTTCCGATTCAAGTATGCTATAATGGATATGTATGTTTATCAGAACGGAGGATACCGCCTTGAAGAAGCAGGATCTGCAGAAAACGAAGCAACTTTTGCACTTTATCGAGAAAAGTCCAACCGCCTTTCACGCGGTTGAAGCAGTAGTATGCGAGCTGGAAGAGCAAGGCTTTACCCGCCTTGAGGAGGGTGGCGAATGGACGCTTTCCCCCGGGGAGGGCTATTTCGTCACGCGCAACCAGTCCTCCGTCATCGCCTTCCGCCTGCCCAAGGAGGAAGCTACCGGCATGATGATCGCGGCGAGCCACACCGACTCCCCGATGTTCAAGCTGAAAAACACGTATCTTGCCCCCGCCTTTGGCGAGTATCTGCGCTTGAATACCGAGGTCTACGGCGGCACGATCCTTTCCTCCTGGATGGACCGCCCCTTAACGCTCGCCGGTCGCGTGATCCTTGAGCAGGACGGCGTTTTTACGGCCAAGACCGTGTACGTTGACCGCGATCTGCTCCTGATCCCCAACGTGGCCATCCATTGCAATCGCACCGTCAATTCGGGCTATACGTTTAATCCTGCGGTCGATATGCTCCCGCTTCTTGCGCAGGAGAACGGCAAGGCCGATACGGTGAAGGCGATCCTGG
>JAFOGE010000085.1 GCA_017386965.1 Clostridia bacterium | reverse complement strand
CATGCGTCCCTCGATCTTTAAGGAGGAAACGCCAATATCGATCAGCTCGGGGACGCGCTTTGCCAGCGTCAGATCCTTGAGAGAGAGGGGGTATTCGGTTTTTCTGCTTTTGCAGGTGGAGCAGGAAAAGGGCAGACGGCAGGGCTGTGCGCACTCGCCTCGGTTTCCGCTTCGTCCGCCTACCACCGAGGAGAACAGGCACTGTCCGGAATGGCTGACGCAGAGCGCGCCGTGAATAAACGCTTCCACCTCAATGCCGCTTTCGTCAACGATGCGGCGCAGATCCTCGGAGGAGGTTTCGCGTGCGACCACCATGCGGGAAAAGCCGAGGTCACGCAAAAGACGACCGGCGGCGGCACTGTGCGCCGACATTTGCGTGCTGGCGTGCAGCTCGGCTTCGGGAAATACCTGACGGAGCAGCGTTGCACCGCCAAGGTCGGCAACGATCAAGGCATCCACGCCTGCCTGCAACGCTTCGCGCGCCGCCTCCACGTAGGAGGAAAGCTCGCGGTCGTAGACCAGCGTGTTCAGCGTCAGATAAACCTTGACGCCATAGCTGTGTGCGCGCAAAACGGCGGAGCGCAACGCGTCTCCGCCGAAATTTTTTGCATTCATGCGCGCGTTGAATAACGCGCCGCCAAGATAGACGGCGTCCGCTCCTCCTTCGATTGCCGCGTCCAGTGCCTCGGGCGAGCCGGCAGGGCAGAGCAGTTCCGGTAGCTTTTTCATGGAAACAAGCGTCAGATATCGCTGAAGGTCAGCAGATCAAACATACTGCCAACGCGATTCTTGTTTGCGGGCTTTTGCGCCTTTGCATCCTTCTTGGGGGCTTCGGGAGCCGCCGCCGGTTCTTCGGCAGACTGTGCCGCAGAGGGAACGGGAGCTGTGGGCTGGGTGGGAACGTCGTCAAATGCCGAAAGCTGAGCAACCTCCTCGTCCTCGGTCTTCTTTACGGGAGCCTTGGGGATGTAGCTTGTCTTTTCGGGCTGAGTGGGCTGAGGGGTAGCCGTCAGTGCTGCGCGATCGAGGATCGAGCGCATAACGGCGGCATCCTTGCGCAGATTGTCCAACTCCTCCTGCATGCTTTCAATGGTTCTCTTCAGTTTTTCGTTTTCCCGGCAAATCGGAAGGCATCGCTCTCTACCTTCTTGAATGCCTCCTGCATGGAAAGGCGCTCGGAGCAATAGGAAAGAGCGCAGAGAACCGCGGCCTCGTTTTTGGTACAACGGGGGCTCTTGAGATTAATATCTCTCATGCGGCGATCCAGCATGCCAACGATATTTTCGACCTCGTCGGGAGAAGCGTCGCTGATGATGTTCAGCTCCATGTCGGCTACGGTAATGGTATACTTCTGTTTCATGATTTTTCAAAGACTCCTTTCATTCAACCGTGACAGAGAAAGGCTGGGGTGAGCCTTGGACTGCAGTAGGCGAATCCTCACAATTTCTCGGGAATTGCGAAGCGTATAATTATCCAATTACTATTATACAATAAAAAAATGTA
Source organism: Clostridia bacterium (assembly GCA_017386965.1). Classification (GTDB taxonomy): domain Bacteria; phylum Bacillota; class Clostridia; order Oscillospirales; family CAG-272; genus UMGS1865. Next base: position 53 of record JAFOGE010000085.1, on the reverse strand, counting down.
AAAGAAAAGGGCTTTTTTAAAATTTTTTTCAAAAAATCAAAAATATTTTGTAT
>JAFOGE010000084.1 GCA_017386965.1 Clostridia bacterium | reverse complement strand
GAGCCTCCTGCGGAATCTCCCTCGACTAAATAAAGCTCGGTTAATTCGGCATTCTTCTCCTGGCAGTCACGCAGCTTTCCGGGAAGCGTGGAGCCCTCCAAAAGTCCCTTGCGGCGCGTCGCCTCGCGTGCCTTTCTCGCCGCCTCTCTTGCGCGGTAAGCGGCCATCGCCTTTTCGAGAATGGCCTTTCCGACGCTCGGATTCTCCTCCAAATATTCGCTCAGCTTCTCGGTAACAAGACCGTAAACGTAGGTGCGCATCTCACTGTTTCCGAGCTTGCCCTTGGTCTGTCCCTCGAACTGCGCCTCGGTCAGCTTGACCGAAACCACCGCCGAAAGTCCCTCGCGGACGTCCTCGCCCGAAAGGTTCTTCTCGCTCTCCTTGATGATTCCGTACTTTCGTCCGTAATCGTTGAAGACCTTGGTCAGCGCGGTCTTAAAGCCGATCTCGTGCGTTCCTCCCTCCACCGTGTTGATGTTGTTGGCAAAGGTGAGTAGCATCTCGTTGTAGCTATCGTTGTACTGCATTGCCACCTCGGCAACGCAATCCTCCTTCTCGGCGCGCATATAGATCACGTCGGGATGCACCAGAACACTGTGCTTTTGCTCGTTGATATACTCGACGAAGGAGCGAATTCCGCCCTCATACTCCAGATCGTCCTCGCGGAAGGTGCCGTCCTCCTGCACCTCTCTCTCGTCACGCAGGCAGATGTTCACTCCCGCATTGAGGAATGCCTGCTCACGCAGACGCTTGAGCAACGTATCGTATTCGAATACGGTTTCCTCAAAGATCTCCGCATCCGGCTTGAAGCGCGCGTAAAGACCGTGCTTTTCGGTTTCGCCCTCGTCACGGAAGGGGCGTGCCACGTGTCCTCTTTCAAAGCGCTCGGTATAGCGTCTGCCCTCGTGGCAGTTGTCGATCTCCACCCACTCGGAGAGCGCGTTGACGACCGATGCGCCTACGCCGTGCAGACCTCCCGAATATTTGTAGCCGTCGCCACCGAATTTTCCGCCGGCGTGCAGAACGGTATAGACCACCTCAAGCGTGGGAATGCCCATCTTGGGGTGAATTCCGCTGGGAATGCCGCGTCCGTCGTCGCGTACCGAAACGCTTCCGTCGGGATGCAGGGTCACCTCGATGCGCTTACAACGGCCCGCCAAGGCCTCGTCGATGGAGTTGTCCACGATCTCATAAACCAGGTGGTGCAGTCCGCGCAGGGAGGTGCTACCGATATACATACCCGGTCTTTTGCGTACCGCCTCAAGACCCTCCAATACCTGGATCTGACTTTCGTCGTAAACGTGCTGCTGATTGTTATCCATGTCCGTTTTCCGTATTTCCGTGTGCGAAAACACAGAACTCCTTTCCATTCTTTGTCTGTTCCTTCTCACCAGCGCATCTGCCGTCCGCAAAGGGATGCGGCAGAGAGCTGGGAAAAGCAGATGCGGTACTCCCCATCCCTTCCCCGATAGAGGACGAAGGACTTTGGGATCTCCTCGGAAGCAAAGCTGACACGTCCCGCGCCATCCGCTCCCTTGATATATTGCTTGGTGACTGCCGAAACGGTTGCCGTATCCGCATCAAAGATGCCTACAATATCCCGTGTTCGGATGTTTTGATTGTTTCCAACGTGTAAATACATCGATTACTCCGTAGCCTCGGGGGAATCCGCCGTTTCGGCCTCATGCACCTCGACCTCGTCGGTCCCTTCTGCAAGCTCCTCTTCCTCGTCGGCGCGTGCCGTGATGGTGAAGTTGACCAGCTTTTGCTCCTCGCCAAGACGCATGACGATGACGCCTCCCGCGCTTCTCGAGCGGCTCGGAACGCCCGAAACGGGCGTACGGATGATGGTTCCCGAATCGGTGATCATCATGATATCATCCTCATCGGTGACGGCGGCAATGCCCGTGAGCATTCCGCTCTTCTCGGTCAGATTGTAGCAGGTGACGCCGTAGCCTCCGCG
>JAFOGE010000083.1 GCA_017386965.1 Clostridia bacterium | reverse complement strand
GAGGCGATCCGCTATTTTCAACGTGAGGGAGGGCTTTTCACCTTCGTCACGGGAAGAATGCCCTATTTTGCCGCGCACGTCTATCAACGGGTCGAGCCGAATGCACCCTTCGGCTGCATCAACGGCGCAGGGATCTACGATCATCGAACGAGGAAGTATCTCTGGCGGCGTGAATTGCCCAATGAGGCGTTGACGCTCGCCAAGCAAACCGCCGATGCTTTTCCCGAGGTCGGCCTGCAGGTCAACACCTTCGACCGCATTTACTTTTGCAAGGAGAGCCCCGTCATGGAGGGCTTTCGCAAGGCCACGGGAGTGCCAAACTGCCCGCGTCCTTTAGAGGAGATCGACGAGCCTATGGCCAAGATCGTCTTCGGCGAGCACGATCCCGCCGTGATGACGCGTCTGCAGATCTTCCTTACGGAGCATCCTGCGGCAAAGGAATTTGACTTTATCCACTCCGAGCAAATGCTCTACGAGATGCTGCCCAAGGGGGTCAACAAGGGCATTCTTATCCAAAAGATGGCCGAGCTTTTGGGGATCGATCCGCGAAGAACGGTCGCGGTGGGGGATTATTACAACGATATTCCCATGCTCCGCGAGGCCGCTTTGGGTGTCGCGGTGGCCAATGCTTGCCCTGCGGCCAGGGAGGCGGCCGACGCCGTTACCGTCAGCAATGAGGAGCACGCCATCGCGGCGGTCATCCGCGATCTGGAGAGCGGAAAACTACCATTATATTAATAGGGAGGCCGCACATGAATATCGGAATGAATATTTTTTATAAAATCCCGGTAAAGAAGCAGGTCGAGCTTTTTCACCGTTACGGTGTGAAGCGCACCTTCTGGTCCTCGGAGAAGCCAGAGTTCGAGGAGGATATGCGCCTGTTCCGCGAGAACGGGATCATCTGCGAGACGTTGCACGCGCCCTATCGGGGGATCAACGCCTTCTGGGAGGAGGACGAGGAGGCCGCGCAGGCCATGATGGTCCGCCTCAAGGATTGCATCGACAAGTGCGCGCGCCATCAGATCCCGGTCGCTATTCTGCATCTTTCCGAGGGAAGGCCGATGCCCGCCATCACCGAGCGCGGCGTTGCGCGCTTTGAGGAGCTGTTTGCCTATGCCAAGAAGAAGGATGTGCGGATCGCGATCGAGAACCAGAAGTATCTGGAAAATCTGAGCTATTTTATGGATCGCTACAAGGAGCAGGGATTTTGCTGGGACTGCGGCCATCAGTATTGCTGTATGCAGGGAATCGAGGTCATGGATCTTTTCGGCGACCGCCTCATCGCTCTGCACATTCACGACAACCGTTGCGGAGATGACACCGACGATCATCTGATCCCGTTCGACGGCAACATCCCCTTCGAGCAGGTTGCCCGTAAGATCGCCGAGAGCGGATACGAGGGCACGCTAATGCTGGAGATCGGCAAGTATTCCACCATCGACGGGGTCGTTGCCTATGCGGACACCGAGGACGAGGAGTACGTCCGCCGTGCCGCCGAGGGCGCGCGCCGCATTGCGGATATGGTGGAGGACTTCAAACGGGAGATTTGCGCAAGGAAAGCGTGATTTTGTACGGATCGTTGCTATTTTGCATAAGGATGTCATAGGGAATGTCGTAGTGAAACTGTGCAAGCCTCCAAATTTCGAAAAAAAAGGAAAAAAACGAAAAAAATACTTGACAAAAAATCCCGTTTGTGGTATCATAACAAGGCTCACCCCGCACAGGGGTTGTCCGCATAGCAAACATTTTTCAAGAAAAATGCAAAAAGCACTTGACAAGATGGAGCGGATGTGGTATAATGAGCAAGTCGCCGCTTAGACGGAGACACTGATCCT
>JAFOGE010000082.1 GCA_017386965.1 Clostridia bacterium | reverse complement strand
TCTTCGGGACGGTTGGATATGGGCTTTTCAAGCAGCAGGTGATAGCCAAGCGCAATGGCCTTCATCGCGGGTTCGTAGTGCATTTGGTCCTGCGTGGAAATGATTGCGGCATCGGCCATTTTCGGACGCGCGAGGATCTCGCTCCAATCCGAGAAGCAGTTCTCCTCGGGAACGTGGAACTGTTCCCGCATGGCCTCGCGGCGCGCCTTGACCGGCTCAGCCACGCCCACGATCTCCATCTTGTCGGGATTGGAGATGGCGTAGCGGGAATACTTTGCTCCGCGGTTGCCCGCGCCGATGACGATAAAGCTGATCTTTTTCATGAAGGGTGTCCTTTCGCCGTTTTTGGATTTTCTCTTGACAAGCGTTTGCTTTTGTATTATGATATCATTATAGCGTATCAGAAAACAAATGTATATGCGTTTTTTTATAAAAATATTCGTTTTTTCGTAATTTTGGAGGGAGCATGAAGAAAAAGGTCTTTTCGCTCTGCCCGGTAGAGCCTGCCGTGCGCATTCGCGCGCTTTGCTCGGTGCACAAGAGCGACTACCCTGCGGGCTATTTCTATGACGGCGAAAGCCATGATTTTTGGGAATGCGTCCTGATCCTTGGCGGACGCGCGGGTGTGACGGCGGGGGATTCTGCCTTCGCGCTGACCGCGGGGCAGGGGGTCCTGCATCCGCCGGGGGAGTTTCACCGCGTGTGGAACATGGGGGAGGATACACTGCAGCTCTTGATCTTCTCCTTCGCGGCAGACCGCTTTCCCCTTTCGGGGCACACGGCTTTTTCCTTCTCCTGCGCGGAGCGCGCGCTTGCCGTTGCTGCGCGGATCCGAGAGCTTTTCGTGACGAACAAGATCATGATCCTGCGTCCGCGGGAGAACGCCTCCCCGCGGGAGCTGCAGGGAGCGGTTAGTGACCTGGAGCTGCTCCTGTTGGATCTTCTGACCGAGGCCCCCGTCCCGTTGCCTGCCGAGCTTTGGCAAAACGCCTCCTCCGCGCTCTATGCAAAAGCCATTTCCGTCATGAAGGAAAGCATGGAGCGCCGCTTGCGGATGTCCGAGCTTGCCGCCCTCTGCGGAACCAGTGCCTCCTCGCTCGAAAAGCTCTTCTTCCGCTACACGGGCATGGGGGCCATGCGCTACTACGGGCAGCTCAAAATGCAGCAGGCCTGCGCGCTTCTTCGGGAGGGGAAGCGCGTCAAAGAGGTCGCCTTTGCCCTTGGCTACACGGACCAAAACTATTTCAGCACCGCCTACAAGCGCCACTTCGGGATCCCGCCGAGCAGGGAGGGGAGACACTGAAGGGACACAGCGCAAAGGATCACCCTCGCCGCGTCTTTGCCGCGAGGGTGATCCTGTTGTATTTTGCTTATTTCTCGATCGCCGCCCTTTTGGAGAAGATGCGGTGATATTGTTCGGGGGCGAATTTGTATTCTCTTTGATAGGTCAAAAGTCCGTTCTGCTCCTGCTCTACGTCGGTCAGCTGGGTGTAGCAGAAGGCAAAGATCTCACGGTTTTCAAGAAGCGCATCGGTCAATCCCTCCAGGCGGGCAAAGAATTCCTCCTCGCTCTCCACACTCTTGCCGTAGCCCCAGGCACTGCCGTCCTTCTTTGTGACCCACGCGATGCCGCCGTACTCGCTGACGAATACGGGCAGGCGCGGGTCGAAGACCTGGCGGTTGTTGTCGCGCCGATAAAGCTGGTCGCGGCAGACACCGTCCTTCAACTCTGCGTAATAGGAACGGAGCCTTTCGGGGTCTTGCTCGTAGTCATGCACGTCATGCACGTCGGTGCGCTTGGTCGGGTAGGATCCGCTGGAGGTAATCACGGGGCGCGTCCGGTCGATCGCCCGCGTGACGTCATAGACCGTGTCCAGAAAGGCGTTGCACTGGCGGCGGCCCTCCTTGTCCCAGGTTTCGTTGAAGGGACACCAGCCGATGACCGAGGGGTGCGAGAAATCCCTCTCGATTTCCTCCAGCCACTCGGGGAGGAAGGGATAGATTGCATTTTCCTGCGTGTGATCCAATCCCCAGTTCCCGGTTTCGGCCCAGACCAAGTATCCAAGACGGTCGGCGTGGTAGAGAAACCGCGGCTCAAAGACCTTCTGGTGCAGTCTTGCCCCGTTAAAGCCGCAGGCCATGGAGGCCTCGATGTCAAAGAGGAGTGCCTCGTCCGAGGGGGCGGTGTAGATCCCCTCCGGGTAGAAGCCTTGGTCAAGGACAAAGCGTCCAAAAACGGTCTTGCCGTTGAGCGTCAGTCCCTTTTCCTTGGTCAGGGCGACCTCGCGCAGACCGAAATATCCCTTGAGCAGGTCGGTGTGTCCCTCCTGCTCGGTGGTAAAGACGAGATCGTAGAGCCGTCCCTTTCCGCACTCCCAGAGGTGCTTTTCCGCAAGCGGAAGCGAAAGAGAGGCCTGCAGGGAATCCACCTTCGTCGAGGTCTCGCCCATCAGGCGTCCCTCGTAGTAGGCCTTGACGGTAAGCGTCGCGCCGAGCGAGGCATGGCTCATCGACACCAGCAGACCAACCGACGGATCGCTGATGTTGGGATAGGCGCGGTAGGAGAGGACGTGCGCCTCCTCCACAGCCTCCAGCCAAACCGACTGCCAGATGCCCGTGGTGCGCGTATAGTGGCAGCCGTAGGAGCCAAGGCGATGGCTCTGCTTGCCGGAGGGCTGCTTTTGTGAGCGGAGATCGTCATCGGCACGGATGGTGATGGAATTCTTTCCGTCACGCAGCGCGGCGGTGACGTCAAAGGCGAAGGGGGTATAGCCGCCGTCGTGCGAGCCGACGTGTCGGCCGTTGACGTAGACCGCGGTATGATAATCGCAGGCGTCGATGTGCAGAAGCACGCGCTTGCCCGCAAAGGACAGCGGGATCTCAATATCCCTGCGATACCAGACGGTGTTCATAAAATCCGTGTGCGCGACTCCGGAGAGACGGCTCTCGGGACAGAAGGGAACGCAAATGCTCTCCTCAAGCGAGGTGCGCTCAAAGAAGCGCTTTTCCACGCCCACACGTGCGTTGTCGATCTCAAATTCCCAGGTGCCGTTGAGCGAGAGCCATTCGGCGCGCTCGCGGTCGGGACGCGGATGCTCCGCTCTTGGAATGCGATTCATAAAGAACCCCTCCTTCTGTTCGTTTGAAGTCGCCCCTATTATAGCACGGAGAAGGCGAAAAAGCAATCCCTTTTCGCTTTTTTCCGAACAGAAAAAGGGATCTGCGAAAGGGGTGTACCCTCAAGCAGATCCCGTTTTTTATATGCTTTAATCGTTGAAGTAGTAGGGCTTGCCCGTCTTGGCGGACTCGTAGATGCCCTCGAGGATACGCGTTACGCAGTATGCCTGCTCGGGCTTGGTGATGGGAGCGGCACCGCCGCGGCAGGCCTCAATCCACAGGCGCTCCTCGGCCTCGGCCGACGTCTCACCCTTCTTTCCGTCATTGAAGGCTACACCGCCCGCCTTGAAATTGGGGGACATGGTGTACTGGCGGTTGTGGCGTACGCCGTTGATGCGCAATCCGTCCATCATATCCGCGCCTGCCTTGGTTCCGCAGACCGAGGTG
>JAFOGE010000081.1 GCA_017386965.1 Clostridia bacterium | reverse complement strand
GTGATGTTCCCAAAATGATTTTTGGCAATCAGCCAAGAGACGGCGGATTCTTTATATTAACCGAAGAAGAAAAGAACGAACTTTTGTCCAAGGAACCCAATTTGCAAAACTGGATTCGTCCATACATGGGGGCGGATGAATTTATCAAGGGAAAAAAGAGATATTGTCTTTGGCTTGTTCATGCATCACCTGCGGATATTATTCATAGTAAAATTCTTTCCGAAAAAGTTGAAGCTGTACGGCAATTCAGAATGGATTCCAAAGCAAAAACGACGAATGGTTATGCCAAGGTTCCACACTGTTTTGCACAGATGACGCAACCGGAAAATGTTGACTATTTAATAGTTCCAAGTGTTTCTTCTGAACGCAGAAAATATATTCCCATTGGATTTTTAACTTCAAATACGATCTCGTCAAATGCAGTTCAAATCGTTCCTAATGCTACTTTATATCATTTTGGTGTACTGACTTCCAATGTGCATATGGCATGGATGAGAACCGTGGCTGGGCGCCTCAAAAGTGATTATAGATATTCAAAAGAAATCGTTTATAATACATTCCCGTGGTGCAATCCAACGGCGGAACAGAAAAAGAAAATTGAGAAAACGGCACAAGCGATTCTCGATGCACGCAAACTTTATTCGGATTGTAGCTTTGCTGAAATGTATGGAGAGAAAATGTATTTGTTTTCTCAACTTTTGCAAGCACATCGAGAAAACGACCGCGCCGTAATGCAAGCATACGGTTTCCCTGTAAAAAATGATTTCACCGAGAGTATGTGTGTAGCAGAACTAATGAAGATGTATCAATCTTTGATTCAATAAGACGTCTTTGACGTCTGAAAACGCAAAATATAGAACCCCGTCCTGCAAAATCGCAGAACAGGGTTCTGTTTTTTTGTGTTTTCCTTCACTCCGCCCCTTTGCCGAGGCGGCCAACGCGCATGGCGTTGAGAATGGCCAGCACGGCCACGCCGACGTCACCGAAGATCGCAATCCACATATTGGCAATTCCGAAGGCCGAAAGGAGCAGGATCGCTCCCTTGACCGCAAGCGAAAAGACAATGTTCTGCCGTACGGTGCGCATGGTCCTTTTTGCAATCCTCTGCGCCGTGAGCAGGCCGCGAAGATCATCCTTCATCAGAACCACGTCCGCCGCCTCGATGGCCGCGTCACTTCCCACGCCTCCCATTGCGATTCCAATGTCGGATCGCATCAGCACCGGAGCATCGTTGATCCCATCTCCAACAAAGCAAAGCACGTCGCGCGCCTTCTTTTCCTTCAGCAATCTTTCGACCTCGCTCACCTTATCCTGCGGCAAAAGCGATGCACGGTATTCCGAAATACCAAGCTCCGAGGCAATCTCCCTCGCTACACTCTCGCAATCGCCCGTCAGCATCACCGTCCGCGCACCCTGATCGTGAAGGGACGAAATCACCTCCCGCGCCTCGGCTCTTTCCTCATCCGCAACGCGAATTTCGCCTACGTATGCGCCGTTTCGCGCGACATAGACCGTTGTTCCAACCGTTTTCTCCGCCTTCGGCAGAAGAATTCCATACTCGCGCATCAGTCCTGCGTTTCCGCAAAGGATCACATCACCCTCCCGCTCGGCGCGCACGCCAAAGCCTGCAAGATTGGTCAGAACATAGTCCCTTCCTTCCTCCTTTCCCCACGCGGCCCGAATCGATCCTGCAATGGGGTGCGAGGAATTTTGCTCCGCGATCGCGGCAAGACGAAGGATCTCCTCCCGTCGGTCGGCCGGAAGGACCGCACGTACCGAAAAACGACCCCCGGTAAGCGTTCCCGTCTTATCAAAAACATAAATATTGACACGGCTGAATTGCTCCAGATAGTTGGATCCCTTGACCATGATCTGACGCGAGGACGCCGCACCGATGCCGACGAAGAAGGTCATGGGAACCGAGATCACCAGCGCGCAGGGGCAGGACACGACCAAAAAGCTCAATGCGCGGTAGATCCAGCTCGCCCAGTCGCCCGTGAAAAGGCTCGGAAGAATGGCCAGCACCAGCGCCAAACCGACCACCGTAGGTGTGTAAACGGTCGCAAAACGGCTGATAAAATGCTCCGCGCGGGACTTCTTGTCCGACGCATTCTCCACCATCTCCAAAATTCTGGACACCGTGGATTCATAAAAGGCCTTTTCCACGCAAATTTCGATCTGCGATGTCAAATTAATGCATCCGCTCAACACGCCGGAGCCCTCGCGCACCTCCTGCGGAAGGGATTCTCCCGTCAGCGCGCGTGCATCCAGGGTGGACTCTCCCTTGACCAGCACGCCATCCAACGGAATGCGCTCCCCCGGCATCACGCAAATGCGCTCTCCCGGCAACACCTCGGACGGATCAACCGTTTCGATCGTTCCGTTTCGCAATACGTGCGCAAAATCCGGACGGATCTCCATGAGTGCGGACACCGATCGGCGCGCTTTTCCCGTGGCGTACCCTTGGAAGAATTCTCCCACCTGGTAAAAGAGAAGAACGGCACACGCCTCGTCAAATCCCTCTGCGCGTTCTCCTCGCGCCGCATGCCAGATCCCCAGGGCAAACGCTCCGAAGGTGGCAACACACATCAAAAAATTCTCGTCCAAGGGGCTTCCGCCGACCAGATTCCGCGCGGCACGCAGCAGGACGTCATATCCGATCCAAAGATAGATCCCCAGGTACAAAAGAAAGACAAACGCCCAGTGAAATCCCTCTACCGCCCCCTCGGAAAGTCCGATGCAGCGGTCTGTAATGAGCAGCGCGAGGAAAGCGGCGAGCGCCGTGACAATGCGAAAAAGAAAGCGCCGCTCCCTTCTCGTCAATTCCTTGTGCTTCATCGAAGGATCCTGCAATCCGGCTCGACCTTGCGGCAGATCGCCTCGGCCTGCTCCAGAATCGTCTCAAAAGAGGCGTCGTCTGCCTCCAAAATAAAGCGTTGCGCCATAAAATTAACCGTGACCGACTGTACGCCCTTCAGCTTGGCAATCGCGCGTTCCATCTTCGCGGCGCAGTGTGCGCACTCCAAATTCTCCATACGGTAGCTTTTTTTCATATCCTTATATCCTTTCTCTGTTTTTTTTCGCGCTCAATCGCGCTCCTGTAAATGTGAAAGTCCGCACTCGATAATCATCATTACGTGATGATCGTCCAAAGCGTACCGGACCTCCTTGCCCTCCTTGACACCGCGGACCAGCTTTGCGCTTCGAAGAACACGAAGCTGATGGGAAACCGCCGAAACGCTCATACCCAAAATCTCCGCCAGCTCTCCCACGCAAAGATCCCGCACCTCAAGGCAGCACAGGATCTTGGCACGCGTGCCATCGCCAAACACCTTAAAAAGCTCCGCCAGATCGCAAAGCGTTGCCTCATCCGAGATCTTCTTGCGCACGGCAGAAACGCGGTCCTCGCAGCCTACTCTCTCCATGGGATCCTCCTGTATACTCTTTTTTATATTTGAACAACTTTTCAAATATTCAATTATAGTATAACACACGCCGAACGCTTTGTCAACCCCGCTTTTATCAAATTTTATTAGAATTAGAACGATTCTTATTTTTATTTCGGATCAAAAAATCGAAAAAAGCGGAATAGCGGAAAGGCAAGGGCGGAAAGCCGCTTTTTGGTTCAGTTTTTTGTTGTACGCATTTTCCTCATTCTTTTTTCTATCTTTTCACAATTTTATGGTGTATCTGCGCATTTTACACAAGCAAAGAAAAGCCCTGCCGCATTTTCTTCGGCAAGGCCCTTCTCTTTGTTTCTTATCCAAGCAAGAGATACTTCACCCCAAGCAGGGATTCCCTGCTATCGGCGGCCGCAGCTCCCGGCAGCGCATTCTCCTCGGCAAGTGCTTCGATCGGCAGGTGATACCGCTTTGCAACGCTCCAAAGGGTATCCTCTCTGGCAGGATAGCAAATGCGGTACACGTCGACATCGCCCGCGGCAGGGCCTTGTACCGTTACCTCCTCCGCCGCGCGGAAGCGTGATTCGCCGTAAGCGGCCAAGCTGACCGCAAGCTCGGCATCGATCCCCAGCCGCTCCCCATCCGCGCGGGCGCGGCAGGAGATCACCTCCACGGAGGCCTCCCATTGCAGAATCTCATCCTCGCCGTTCCGTTCCATTTCGTAGCGGAAGGGGACCTCCAGCTCTCTGGCATTCTTCTCCCCGCCCTCCGACAGAAGGAGCTTGCACTGGCACTTGCCCGTAAGATAAAGTCTTCCGCGTTCCGCCTCAAGCGCGGTTGCAAAGGCCGACGCCGTCATGTCCGCCACAACGCAATCGCTCGGCAAGCGGCATTCCTCCGCAGTCAGTGTAGTATTGAGTGAGAAATTTCCGTTGCTGCAGCGTAACGCCTTCGGGAAAGCGTAATCCCCGTATCGAGCGTCACACTCGGCTCCCGTCGTATAAATATCCTTCGTATAATGCAGGATCTCGTTTCGGTGTGCCTGCGTGCGCAGTCGGATGACGACGTCACACAGAATACGGCCGTCCTCCACGGTTACGCGAAGCTCCGTACAGACGCCGTCCGCGCAGCAATCGCAGTTGACCTCGGCACCGTCGGTTGGAACCTCCTGCGCAAACGGAATCCGCCGCGTCAATGCAAAGCAACCCTCGCCGCCTTCCTGTGCGCAAAGCAGGCGCAAGCAGGCCTCACCGCGGCAATGTACACTTCCGCTCCCTGCAACAGCCTCGGTGATAAACACGCACCCCTGCGCTTGGATCACACGAAGATCCCGCTGCGGATTTTCCGGTAGGATCTCATCCGCCAAGGCCAGCGGCTCGCCCGATCCGAAGAACACACGTGCGCACTCGGCCTCTCCCATCAGCCGCTCCGGCTCTCCCGAGAATGCTCCCGTGATCCGCTCCTCGACGCTCCGCATTCCGTACATGCGCACCCGTGTGCGCAAGCGGCACTTGATCGACAGCTTACGCGGTGCCGTAACGCGGCTGACCGCAGAATCCGAAAAGCTTCTTGCATCACACAGAATTCCCTCCACGGGGTCAAAATCGGCAGGAAGCTCCACCGGGACGGTCAAATGATACTCCTGCGTCTGATTGGCGCAGTACAGCTCGCCGTCGTTCCCGGCGTAGAGAATGCTGTAATCCACGCTTCCCGAAAGCTCCGCGCTTCCCGATCCGACGTATTTGTCTACCGGAGAGGCAGTCACGCAAACGCGCAAAAGCCGCTTGATCTCGGGCTGATAATCCGGAAGGGAAATATCCGAGGAAAGCTCGGTTACAATCTGCCGGTCACAAAGTGGCGCCTGTGCCGTCCATTTCGGTCCTCTTTCTTGTTTATACTGTTCCATAAAGCATGCTCCTCTATCCTGTAAGATGGTACATTCTATGCAGGGCAGCAAGAACTTTATTCGTGGACGTGCAGAATTGTACACGCAGAGCAAGTGCCAAGCGCAAAAAACGGGGATGCGTTCCAAATGCCATCCTGCATTGGACACATCCCCGTGCTCTGCTTTGTTGCGAAATTGGTATATATGGCGGACGTCAGCCTATGGGCGGACGGTTATTTCATCCTTCTCATATATATGATTCACTCCGCTATGGGAAAGAGCTTGCTTATTTTGCGTAATCGACGGCGCGTGTTTCGCGGATCAGATTCAGCTTGATCTGTCCCGGATACTTCACTTCCTCCTCGATCTTCTTGGCCATCTCCCGTGCGATCAGCTTCATGCCCTCGTCGTTGACGATCTCGGGCTTGACCATCACGCGGATCTCGCGTCCGGCCTGGATCGCAAAGGCCTTTTCCACGCCCTGGAAGCCTACGGCAATTTCCTCAAGCTTCTGCAGACGCTTGATGTAGTTCTCCATATCCTCGCGGCGCGCACCCGGTCTTGCTGCGGAAACGGCATCTGCCGCCTGCACCAGAATGGCGATCACGGTTTTGGGCTCTACGTCGTTGTGGTGCGCCTCGATGGCGTGAACCACCTCTGCGCTCTCCTTGTACTTCTTTGCGGCGTTGACACCAAGCTCTACGTGGGAGCCCTCAACGTCCTGCGGGAATGCCTTTCCGATATCGTGCAGAAGTCCTGCGCGACGTGCAATGTTGCCGTCCACGCCAAGCTCGTCTGCCATGATACCGGCAAGGAATGCGACCTCAACCGAGTGCTTAAGCACGTTCTGACCGTAGCTGGTACGGTAACGCAGGCGACCGAGCAGACGGACCAGCTCGGGATTAATGCCGTGGACACCAACCTCAAAGGTTGCTCTCTCACCGGCCTGCTTGATGACAGCATCGACTTCTCTCTTGGCCTTCTCGACCAT
>JAFOGE010000080.1 GCA_017386965.1 Clostridia bacterium | reverse complement strand
GCGGGCGGACTTTGCCATAAGGGGAGTCTTGGTAAGCAGATAGCCGCGTCTCTGTTCCTCGTCCTCAACGAATCTCTGAAGGAACTGAACGGTTCTCGCACCCTTGGGCATAAGAATGGGAAGACCCTGACCGATAACGTCAACGGTGGTGAAGTATTCCAGCTCGCGGCCCAGCTTGTTGTGGTCGCGGAGCTTGGCTTCTTCCATGGCAGCCAGATGGGCGTTCAGCTCATCCTTTTTGGGGAAGGCGACACCATAGACGCGCTGCAGCATCTTGTTTTCGCTCTTACCCTCCCAATAAGCACCGGTGCATTGGGTCAGCTTGAAGGCCTTGACAGCGCCGGTTGCGTAAAGGTGAGGACCTGCACACAGGTCGGTAAACTCGCCCTGGCGGTAGAAGCTGATAACCTCTCCCTCGGGCAGCTCCTCAATAAGCTGGACCTTGTAGGGCTCCTCCTTCTCCTGCATGAGCGCGATCGCCTCTGCGCGGGGAAGCTCGAATCTCTCGATCTTCAAATTCTCTTTAACGATCTTCTTCATCTCGCCCTCCAGAGCCTTCAGAGCCTCGGGGGTGAAGGAAATATCGGAATCAAAGTCATAGTAGAAGCCGTTTTCGATCGCAGGTCCGATCGTCAGCTTGGTTGCGGGATACAGACGCTTGACCGCCTGCGCCAAAATGTGTGCCGCGCTATGACGGAAGAGCTTCTTTCCGGCCGGATCCGCAAAGGTCAAAAGCTTGACCTCGTCGCCGTCAGAGAGAGCCTGCGTCAAGGCAACGGTTTCCCCGCCGATCTCGGCACCGATCACCTCGCGGGTGATGAGTCCAAGCTCCTTGGCGGCCTCATAAACGGTTGTTCCCTCGGCCGTAGCGAGAATGTTGTTTTCATTGATCTTGACTTGAATTTGTCCCATGGTTGAAATTCTCCTTAAACTTATAATCACGTAGATTGTTTTAGCAATGTAAATCGGCAAAGCCTCACAGATGCCGATAAAAAACACCCCGCAGGCAAGGACCTTGCCTGTTCGGGGTGTGGATATTCATTCCGCACGGTTCCACCCGGACGTTTCACTCATTTTTACGTTATGCACTTTTACAGAGCAAGGTGGTACTCTGCCGGCCTGCAACGGGGATCTTTCAGCGAGCCTTTCGGCACGATCCTCTCTCTGGAGATGCGGTGTTGACAGAACATATCCTTACCGAGATTAACAGGGTCAATCCGCTCTCTTTTTCAGGTTGTAAGCAGAACGGGGATTGACGATCTCACGCCAATCCAAGTCGCCGCGATCCAGCGCGGTGACGATGACCTCTGCGGTCGCAATATTGGTAGCAACGGGAACGTTATAAAGGTCGCAAAGACGAAGAAGCTCTGCCTCGGTGCTATCGGGATCGGAATCCTGGCGAGTGTCCTTGAAGTAGAGCAAAACGTCGATCTCGTTGAACGCGATGCGCGACGCGATCTGTTGCTTTCCTCCCTGCTCGCCCGAAAGAAGCCGTTCGATCTGAAGGCCGGTTGCCTCGGCGATGTATTTTGCGGTAATGTTGGTGGCACAGAGATTATGCTTGCTCAGGATCCCGCAATACGCGATACAGAACTGTGTCATCAATTCTTTTTTCAAATCGTGCGCGATAATAGCAATCTCCATTGGCATTCTCCCTCCGTTTCGTTCAATGATGCAGATTCACGGCCGTCCGGGAGCGAAAAGCCAAGCTCCCACTTTCTGATATTATACCACACCTTCGGACTCGTTGTCAATAGGATTGCCCGAAGATTTTACGATCCCGCAAAAAAAGCCGTTTTCGCTTTACTCGTATCTTGCGCGGATGCCGCCGATGTATTTCGGGCGGGTTCTCGCACAGAGAATCGGTGCCTTGCCGATTGCCTTGACGGAAAGCCGCACGGGGACCGCCACCTGACGCAGATGCATGCCGATAAGGGTTCCTCCGATATCCAACCCCGCGTGTGCGCGGATATGCTCCACCGCCACAGGCTCTGCAAAATGATGCCACGCCGCCGTTGCAAAGGAGCCTCCGGCCTTGGGCTGCGGAATCACGCAAACAGGCTCCAGCCCGTAAGCAGCCGCGCAGGCACGCTCGATGATCAGGGCACGATTCAAATGCTCGCAGCACTGCGCCGCCAAGTAGATTCCCTTCTCCTGCAAAAGCGGGAAAATCGCCTCAAAAACAGCCTCGGCCGTTTCTGCGCTGGAGCCGTGCCCGATGCATTCGCCAACGATCTCGGAGGAGGAGCATCCAATGACGAGGATCTCGCCCTCTTGCAGATCGGCCGCGGCAATCAGCTCTCTTACCGCATCCTGTGCTTGCTTCTGTATTTCTGTCATTCTTCTGTCACCGTCGCTCTCCGGAAAGGGAGAACGCCTTTCAAAACGCTTTTCGGTTAAATACGGTCGCTTCCATCCTCCGGAATGACGCGCGTGACGGCCTCGATCGCACACTCGATCATGTCATCCGTCGGTTCAAAAACAGTAATATGCTGGAGCAATACGCCCGGGAAGGAAATGAAACGGGTGAACCAATTATCATGCTTCCCTGCCAGCTTGATCAGCTCGTATCCCAGCCCCATCACGATGGGAAAAAGCAGCAGCCGTACCAGAGTTCTCCAAACAGTAGGAAGCACGGTTCCGCCGATGGCGATCGAGATCGGATCAATAAAGAAGGATACGAAGATGCTTACCAAAAGCATCAAAATGAGGAAGGAGGTTCCGCAACGGGGAT
>JAFOGE010000079.1 GCA_017386965.1 Clostridia bacterium | reverse complement strand
GGTGGCGAGGCACGCTGGATTGGTAACGAGTCGGGTTATGCCGGTGAGACAAACTGGGCTATGACCGATTACCTGTCGGAGACCGTTATCCGCGAAGAGCGTTCCAAGGCCTTGACGGTTGCTACCGTATCGACGTTGCTACCGATGCGATCGAACAAGAGCAGTATCAGACGCTGCACCGCGTGCATTTTATCGCAAGCGTGTACTATACCGACGGCTCCATGCGCACGCTCCATGCCCCGGCACTCTCTGACGAGAGATCGGTTCTGCACGTGGCGCGCGCCGCACTTGCCGACACCGAGGCCGGCTATTCCGAGGAAGCACGCCGCTTCCTCCAATCCATTCTCGCATCGGCGAACCCTGATTGACGAAAGGATTAACCTATTCATGAAAACACTTGGATATTACAACGGAGTCATTGACGAGCTGGACCGCATGCAGGTTCCTATGCTGGATCGTGCGTGCTATTTTGGCGACGGTGTTTATGACGTATCCTTCAGCCGCAATCATAAGATCTACGCGCTGGAGGAGCATGTTTCCCGCTTCTTCCACAGTGCAGACCTTCTTCGCATGAAGCCCCCCATGGAGGAAAAGGAGCTTTGCTCCCTGCTCTGCGATCTGGCAAAGCGTCTTGATGAGGATTCTCTCTGGGTCTATTTTCAGCTTTCCCGCGGGACCGGATTTCGAAGTCATGCTTTCCCGGAGCAGGAGAAGCCCAATCTTTGGATCATGATGCGTCCCATGAAGATCAAGGACACCTACAAGCCCATGCGTTGCATCACGATGGAGGATACCCGCTTCTACCATTGCAATATTAAATCCCTGAATCTTCTTCCAAACGTCCTTGCGACACAAGCAACCGTGGAGGCCGGCGTTGAGGAATGTATTTTACATCGCGGTGAAACAGTAACGGAGTGCGCGCATTCCAACCTCTCCATTTTAAAGGACGGTGTTCTCCTCACACATCCTGCCGACGAAATGATCCTTGCAGGTACCGGACGCGCGCATCTGTTGCAGACCTGCCGGGACTTTGGAATCTCGATCCGCGAGGAATGCTATACGCTGACCGACCTGAAAGAGGCTGACGAAATCATCATTACATCAGCGTCTGCGCTTTGCATTCCCGTCAGCGAGGTGGATGGTGTACCCGTAGGCGGTAAGGCTTCGGATCTTCTGCGGAAGCTCCAAGATCATCTCCTGAATCTCTTTTTACGTGAAACGGAAGCGTAAAGAATGAAAAAAGCATACGCCGAGAGCGACTCTTAGAGGTCCTCTCGGCGTATCGTTTTATTTGCCTTTGCTTTTCATAAGGCTCTTGGGACGCATTCGTGACAGGGCGGAAAATCGGAGATCGTCCGCGCTTATAAATTGCAAATACCCAAACGGATACCGTGCAGATGCGCGTGTGATGGCATCCCAAAGCTCTCCCTCGGATGGGTAGTCCGAAAGAAAGATCCCACAGCGCAGAACGGCGTCGTGTGGCTCTGCAATATAGTCTGCAAAGGCACAAAGCTCCTGTGCTTTTGCGGCTGCAAGCACGAGATTCGGGAGTCCAATGCTCCGTTCCAGAAAGCGAAGGAGGGCGAGCGATTCCCTTGTATCACCCTCTGCGTGCAGGATCAGGACGGAACTGCTTTCCTTGCAGAGCAGGAAAAGCTGACGAAGACACTGAGAGATGAGAAGATTCTTTTCTTCATCGCTCCGCACCTTATTTGCAAGGGATTCCTCCGTGTGATAGCGATCCGGCCGAAGGAAACGATAGGATTGGGGAATGCGAAAAAGCATACTGCGGCTCCCAAAGCTTTGAAATTCGGAAACCGTATCAACCATTTCACGTTCCCATTCGTTCCATGTGTGAGCGGCTGTCAAAAGCAACCGGTTTCCGTCAAGGATCGGAGAAAGCGGTGTTCCCTGTAAGCGTTGCAGATCCTCGCGTCCACACAGAAGGCCCGGGCGATTGCTTCCCAAAAGGTGGGTAAGCAGGCTTGCGGCGTCCGGGTAATCTGCGGAAAGGATCCTCGCACTTTCCTTCCAGATCCAGTCGCAGGATTCTGCAGTGAGCGGCTCCTCGATGCCAAAGGCCTGCTTGAGAAGATAGACCGTCCAATCCTTGAAAGGATGAAGCTCCAATTCCGGCATCAGTCTTGCAAGCAAGCGAAAGCGCTCATATGCGGAAAGGGATTCTGTCTGTTTGCCGAAGGAAATGCGTAAAAGGCGGTCCAAATCCTCGCCTTGAAGGCACTCTGTAATATTGGAAAGCGGCTTTTGAAGATCAAATGTCCCCGGTAGAACGCCAAAGTCGTAAAGAAATGGATACTCGTTCACATTGCATCTCCTTTCTGATTTGTTTTCGGCTTTATTGTAGCATAGATCGCAAAATCTGTCAAGCAAAAAGATTTTTTTGCTTGGAAGGTATAGACGAATTGCTTTTTTTGTGTTATACTATCTTTAATATGGTACAAAATAAAAAATGGAAGTGAGAGAATATGGATTTTACGGAGTTTAGCCTAATTTATCCGAACCGCGCCGCAAAAGAGCTGCACGAGGCCGGAAAAGCGGTTCCGGATATTGATATGTTTACTCTTCAGGAGCTTGGAATGCTGGAGATCTTACATCTCAAAAGCAGGGACCTTTCGGAATTCTTTACGTCCGATCCATCGGTCATCCGCTATCGGATCTCCACCTTTGATGACATGCTTCGCTGCCCCGCGCTGACCGAAATGCTAAACAAGCTGGTTCCGATTCTCAATGATATCAAGGAGCTTCGACGCTTGGAGGCGGACAGCGGAAACGCAGACGACTATCTTTCCAGCATCACCGAGATCGAGCTTTACGTTTCCAGCATTCGCGTTTTGCACGAATGCTTGCTGGCAGTCAAAGAAGAGCTTCGCAGTCCCGCCTTCACCGCGCTGACGGATCTCATCGTGGAGCTGGCGGAAAGTGATTACTATCGCGAGTTGAATCAAAAGCTGGAGGAGCTGACGCAGCGTGTTCGCGAGATCAAAAGCGTAACCGTTGGCGTGAATCTGGACGCGCAGCTGCGCCCAAGCTCGGCCGGCGTCCTTTCCATCAATTCGGAGTCCTTTAAGTCGGGCGACGTTCTGGATAAGATCCTCCGACTGAACCTGAAGAACGATCAATACACCTGCATTGCCAACCTCATTCCCTTTGGGAAGAAGCAGAATGAGAATCAGAAGATGGCACTTTCCCTTGCCTTCAACAGTGCGATCAATGACGTTTACCGTTCATCCTTGCGATCCTGGAAAAAGATCGTGCAGACGTATGTCTTGGAGAACACTGAGTTCTTGCTTGATCTGATGCCCGAGTTTGAATTTTTGGTTCGC
This sequence comes from Clostridia bacterium, assembly GCA_017386965.1. Taxonomy (GTDB): domain Bacteria; phylum Bacillota; class Clostridia; order Oscillospirales; family CAG-272; genus UMGS1865. The sequence goes on along the minus strand of JAFOGE010000079.1, from coordinate 18,793 downwards.
GGCACGCAAATGCTCCATGCCCTCCGGAAAAAGGAATGCCCTCTTTGCATTCCCGACATCAGACCCGCACAGGAGTGCGCTTTTGCCGCGAAGGATCTTTACAATCCCTGTGTAGCCCTTAAAATTGAAGACGAGATCGTTCGCAACGACTTGATTTTTGACGAGCAGGCAACGATCTACGTTCTTACCGGACCGAACCGTGGCGGAAAGTCCGTCATCACCTGCGCGCTTGGCTTGGCACAGGTCATGATGCAGCTGGGGATGTACGTCCCTGCTGAGTCTGCTGCCATTTCTCCCGTTGATGGGATCTATACGCATTTCCCAACAGGTGCTGAGGATACCATTGATAAGGGACGTCTGGGTGAAGAATGCGCGCGCCTTGGCGAAATTTTCGATTGTGTCACCAAGGAAAGCTTGGTTCTTCTGGATGAGTCCCTTTCCTCCACGGGCAGCTACGAGGCTTCCTATATTGCGGCAGAGGTTTTGGGCGGACTCGCGCATGTTGGATGCCGCTGCCTCTTTTCCACGCACTTGCACGAGCTGGCCTCGGAAATCGACAACATCAATGCTCGTTCGAAGGCGGATAACGGAGTTGTGATCGACACTTTGGTGGCAGGGATTGAAGGCGAAGGAAAGCGTTCCTTCCTCATCACTCGTGCGAAACCGGACGGTAAGAGCTATGCGCGTGACATCGCCAACAGCTATGGATTGACCTATGAAAGCATCCTTCGCAGAGTGGACGAGAACGCGCTTTGATCAGGCGTGAAAAAGAACTGCAAAATTCAGAATCACCATGTAAATAAGCCAGACGTCATGCAAAAGGAGCAAAAGGCCTGCCAATTTTGCCACGCGGTAAAAGCAGGCTGTTACCCAAATGCTTATGCACAGGATCAGAACGCATAGAAGCGCGCTGAGGAAAACAAGTCTGGCGGCAAATAAGGCGGGATACCAACAAAGCTCTGCAGCGTATAGCAGAAGGAACAGCATGCATCCCTTGTATTTTTCCTCTGCCCCTCCCGCTTGGCGGTAACCAAGAACGAATCCTGCCGCACATCCGATCGTAAAAAAGGATGCCGACCAAAGGAAGGCCATCATCCATGCGGGCGGAATCAATTCCCCGATTCCAAGCTCCAGAATCACGGGATAGGGCGAGCCTGCACAACCGCGTAAAATGATCCCGCCCAACATACAGCCCACGCCTGCAAGGAGCATTCCAAAGGGATGCGCATTTTCCATTTCCCGATTCAGCCATGCCCGCGCGGTCAGCTTTCCGTAACGCTTACTATACAAAGAAAGCACCTCCTATCTCGGAGGTGCTTCTTTTTTTGCACCTCTCAATGCAATCTATGCATTTGCAAGATGCGGTATGCTTCAATCAAGCGTTCCGGTTTCGGGATCTCTCTCTGTTTCTTCTTCGAGGTCTTCCTTGCCTTCTTCCTCGGACAACGGAATACAGAATGGACAGGAACGGTTATACGGGCTTTCCGTGTGAGAGATCCCGTGAAAGCCGCTCTCAAAGGGCGCAAAATAGGACTTGGTTGAGTCTGTGTTTTTCGGGAGGAGCATCGGATCTCCTCCGTACGTGTATTGCGCGTCGCTAACGTAGATTTGCTTTGGAAAGGATCGCTGAACACGGATCAGTGCGGTCGGTGCTCTGTTTTCGGGAGGACAGTCCGCTCCCGCAATTCCGCCATGCTCAAGATCGTAATCACATCGAACATGGCGGTCGCACAGGGAGAGGGGACAATTTTCGACCGTAAACCATCCGATTCCCTCACGGTTCCCGCGAGGATCCAAAAGACAGTCCTCTGAGATCCGCTTCCCGGAATCCTTGCAATAGGATGCTCGAATGACACTCTTCGGAACGTCAAATTCGGTTTTCTTTGCCCTTCCGTCACAAATCTCGGTCATAACGGTGTTCCAGATTCCGGAGCAAAGGTTTTTTCCAAGCAAGGGCTCCGGGTATTCATAGCCGCACCAAACACCGCAGATCCATTCCGGCGTGTAACCGATAAACCAACGGTCCGCATTGTTGTTGGTCGTACCGGTTTTGCCTGCGCATTCGGTAAGCGAGGTCAAGGTGACCGAGGAGGAGGTTCCTTCCCGAACCACTCCCTGCAAAAGCTTTGTCATGATCGCCGCGGTCGAATCCGACAAAAGGATCTCTCCTCGGTCTGCGTTTGAAAGAAGCAGATTTCCTTCTGCATCCAACACACGATAATAGGAGCGCCATGGATGATAAACGCCGCCATCGGCAAAGGCCGTATATGCCGTTGTGATATCTCGCAGGGTGACCCCGTAATTCAGCTGCCCCAATGCAAGAGCGGCATAGTCGCAATCGTTCGCGCCTGGAAGAGAAACCAACGGCAAATGAAATTTCTCCTTGGCCGTCAAAAAGGATTCTTCCAGACCAAGCTCCTCGAGAATCCGTACGGCAACGGTGTTGGTGGAGTGGGCGACGGCATAGGAAACCGTGGTCAGTCCCCGATAAATTCCTGTCGCATTCTTTGGCCATGCCTTTCCGGAGTCTGAAAAGCGAATCGGGACGTCATCATAAACGCTTGCCCAGTTGATGATTCCCTTTTCCAAGGCAGGCGCAAAAACGCTGATCGGCTTCAGGCAAGAGCCGGGTGGACGCAAGGTCTGCGTTGCAAAGCTTTGTAAGAAATTTCCGCGTTTTTCCCCAACTGCTCCGGCAACCGCCAGAACATCTCCGGTGCCCGCATCGATCAGGATCATGCCGGATTGCGCCGATTCTCCCTGCGCGTTTTTGGGAAGCTGAATGCGATCGCGGTAATTCACCTCGACAATACGCTGCATCTCCGGATCCATTGCAGTATAGATCTGCAATCCACCAAAGGAAATGCGTCTTGACGCCTCTGCACGGCTCATTCCGTATTCCAGGATCAGATCCTGAATCACGTCCTCGATCACCATATCCACGTACCATGAATTGATCTCACGCTCACCGTCAGAAGCGGCAATCGAAATTCCGAGCGCTTCTTCCTTTGCCTCAAGATAGTCCTCCTCGCTCAAATATCCTTGCTCATACATTTGAGAGAGAATCAAATTCCTTCTTTGCAGATTATAATCTGGATGCCTTACGGGGTGATAACGGGCGGGACTGTTTGCGATCGCAGCCAGGGAGGCACACTGCGCAGCGGTAAGCTCTCGCACATCCTTGGAATAGTAGTGCGCGGCCGCCTCCGCGACGCCGTCACACCGATCCGAGAAATGGATCACGTTCAGATACCATGCAAGGATCTCGCTCTTGTCTAAGCGTCGCTCCAGATCCAAGGCATACAGGATCTCTTGCAGCTTACGACGCCAGGTCACCTCATTCTGCCCCGTCAGGTTTTTCACCAGCTGCTGTGTGACGGTAGAACCTCCAAAGTGGTCGGAAAAGCCAAGCACATAGTTCAATCCCGCACCGGCCGTGCGATACCAATCTACGCCCCGATGCTTGTAAAAACGCTTATCCTCGATCGCAAGAAAAGCGTTTTCCAAATTCTTTGGAATCTCGGGGTAGGAAATCTGCAGCCTTGGACGCTGCGCATACATACCGAAAGGGAGCGGCATTTCACTCCCGATCCGGTTGGTACGATCCTCAAAGGAGTAATAATAGAACGTAGGGGATTTTCCCTGCCCTGCCTCCGAGAAATAGATCTCCGGTAGGTGAAAGGCAAAATTTCGAGTGACCCATACTCCAATCAAGATTGCCAAAACAGAGAGTCCTAAAAAGAATAGAATCAGAATCCTTCCAACGTAATGGGAAGGACGTCTTCCATTATGGGTTCTCCGCTCGGTTTTCATCGTGTTTTCTCCTCTGCTATGACTTTTCAAAGATAGTATTCCACGTTTTTGCGAATAATACCGCGCGAGCGGGAGATGCTATCATTACCCATACTGCAAAAAAATGAAAAAGGAGAAAAAGGATGGACCACACAAAAATCTTGACCCTTCTATGTACCTTTCTGCTATTGGTTTGCTTAACGCTTTCCATCGTTGCGCTTACCGTCATGCGTAACGCGACCGATGAAAGTCTGCGCCTTCGCAAGGAAGCTCATGTGCTTTTGGATACCTTGGATGATTCCCTTGATGCAATGAGTGCGCTTGTGGAAAGAACGGAGGACGGTCTTCCGACCTTTGGCAAGGATGAAGAGGGGTCGGTGAATACGGACGGAACCTTTGAGGCGCTCTGCATTCGTTTGGAAGGGGGACGCATCGGTGTTTACACGGAAAGCGGACGCTTGCTCCGGATTTTGGATTTGGATCCCGCTTTCCTTCCGCCCAAAGAGCGCGCGGCGCTGGAAAAAGGAATTCCCATCCGTTCCTGGCAGGAGCTGATTCAACTGATCCAGGATTACGCACATTAAATAGAAATAGGGATGCCCCAAGTGCAAAAGCATTTGACGGCACCCCTTCTTTCTTTAATTTCCGTCGATCCATTCCCTGTTTTCCATGGAAAGAAGCATCAGCGAATAAAGGATGGTGGGATAGGTGTTGAAAAAGAGGACGTCCAATAAACTAAACAACAGCAGCCCCAGAATCCCGAGTCCCAAAAAGATCTTATAGAGTGACCGTCGGCGCAACAGCAGACGGAAAAACAGAATCCGATGCACTGTGTATCCCACGGCCCCAAGAATGCCGCAGGCTCCAAGAATCTGAATGGCGGTGTTATGATACAAATAAGGATACACATCCTTTTTCCATTCTTCATTTATAAAGGAATCATAGAAGCCGGATCCGAACAACGGATATCGGCAGAACTTTTCGACTCCGATTCGCCAGAGTGAAAAACGCCCGTTATCCGAAAATCCATCCTTTATAAAGTTTTCCAGCATAAAAAGAAAGGAATCATTTTTTACAAGGAGCAGACAAAGGGCTCCGAGCGTACAAAGCAGCGTAAGGATACGGTTCCTTTTTTGATATTCTCCGGCAAAGCAAGAAAGCCCAACACAAGACGACAAGACGAGTGCTCCGATGAGCAACGAGCCTCTGCTTTGCGAAAGGATGATGCAGAGAAATTGAAAAATCCCAAGCAAATAGCAGAGCCATCCATGCTTGCGTGTTGCTGCAAAATAAAAGCAAGGCGGCAGGAGAAAGGTTAACATTCCGCCAATTGCCGTCCATACTCCCCATCCCAAAAGCACGCTTTCCTTGACGACACGGCCTGCCTCAAAGCGGACCGATGTTCCCCAAGCCAAGAGCAGCTCTGCGCAGATGATCATTCCGCACAGCAGAAAGCACCCCATGGTATAGTCCAGGCTCTCCTTTGTACGAGGGAGATAAAGCGAAAACAATACATAAATTCCAATCAAGGAAAGATAGAAGGAGATGCAGTAAAACCAATTATAAATAACGTAATTTTCCCCGAAGGCACCGTTGAAGGTAATCGCAATACAGAAGATCAAAAGCCCGGCAAGCGTTGGTGACAAGGTCAGTCTGTGGGTGTTGTGGCGATTGCGAAATGCGAACACCCATAGACCGAGCACAAGAATACAAAAGAGGCTTGCAAGGGTGATAACGGTCTTGGAACGTATGAAATAGTCGCTGTAATACGGAACATTTGGGGAGTGATCAATGGAAACGATGAAAATGGCACCGGTGAACGGAAGGATCGCAAAACGAAGATCATTTGCAACAAAGCAGCCAAGCGTCATGGAGAGAATGAGCAGAGTCCCAAAAAGCAATTCCATTGCAAAGAAGTGTCCGCAAACGATCAAACAGGCTGCAAGGAGCGGATACCCCTTCCCGTTATAAAAGCTCTGTGCGATCTTCAAAAATCTTGCCATTTGGTTTTCCATCCTTCAAAAATTCTCATGTTTTCGAAAAAAACCTCCGACAGACGGTATCTTGAAAGGTTGGGATAAAAGATGCTCCCGGCACCGAGCTGCTTCCGATCCCAAATCTCCTTGACCTTTTGGCAGAATGCATCCATGCTTTCCGGGACATACAGAGAATCCTCTTTCTCGAGCAGCAGATCCGTCTGTCCCTTTACGGAGGATGCCAGAATCGGAAGCCCGGCATCCATTGCTTCCATCAGATTGAAGGGCAGTCCCTCAGCTCTGCTTGCGGAAACGTACAGATCCAGCGATCTCAAAAAAGCGCTCGCGTCCTGCCATTCTCCCAAGAGGATCACATGCGGAGCGATCCCGATTCGACGAGCCTCGCGCTCCAGCGCTTCCCTCTTTGCACCGTCCCCCAACAAAACAAGATGCGCGGGAACGCCCTCCTCTCTTAGCTTTGCAATGGCTCGGATCAAAAAAATCTGATTCTTACGTTCGCTCAATTCTCCAACGTAGCCCAGTAAAAGCTCCTTTTTCGAAATGGCATAGCGCTTGCGAATATCGATTGGGCGAATGGAAAGAGGAGGCTCCGGAAGTCCCATTCCCGACAGAAAAAAGATCGGTCCGTTGGAAAGCTTATACCTTCGTGCAATCTCAAGATCCTCTTGATTCATTACGGCAATTGCATCGGTTTGATCTCTCACAAGCCTTTCGCAAAAGAGCAGAATATGCCCTCGGATTCCCTTTGGGGCTTTGGAAAAAAGGTATCCGTGTACCGTGACCAGAACCGGCGGCCGCCTCTTTTGCCCTTTCAAGGCAAGGCGAAGAAGGAAGGATGCCATACAGGTGTGCGCCAGAATCGCATCCAGGTTTTCCTTTCGTAAAATCTTCTTCATTCTCCAAAACACCCGTAGATTGGAAAAGGAGAAAAAACGCTTCGAGAATGGAAGCGCATAATCCGAGCGCGCTCCGTTCCCAAGGAGAATCACCGTATGCTTCTCAGAGAGCGCCTTGATATAGGGCAAATGAAACCGCAACAGATGGGAATCGCTGGAGGCGCAATATAGGATTTTAGGAGATCTCATGCTCTTCCTCCGCTTCTTCCGGCTCGCGCATTTTATCCTGCGCCTGTTCAAGGGAATCTTGCTTGCGATAATGCTCATTTTTGTTAAAGGCACGAAACGGTGTGATCAAAAGGATTCGCAGATCCTCACGCAACGACCAGTTTTCAATATAGTGAATATCTGCCTCAATGCGAGCCGGAATGGAGGTGTCCCCGCGCAGTCCCTTGATCTGGGCAAGTCCTGTGATCCCGGGGCGCAAGGTATGCTTTAACATATAGAGCGGAATTCTTTTTCGAAAGATCTCCACGTAATACGGAACCTCGGGACGCGGTCCGACAAGGCTCATGTCCCCTTTCAGAACGTTCCAGAATTGCGGCAGCTCGTCCAAGGCGAAACGGCGAATAAACGCACCGAAGCAGGTTCTTCTGTCATCATTCTCATGCGACCACCCGGTCTGCTCGCTTTGGTTGATCCGCATGGAACGGAATTTATACATGGTAAAGGGCCGAGAGTCCTTTCCGATACGTGTCTGTCGAAAAAGAATCGGTCCCGGGGAGGAGAGCGCAACGCCAACGGCGGTAAAAAGCATCACGGGAGAGGTCAGAAAAAGCAGTAATGATGCACCAAAAATATCCAAGCTTCGCTTCAAAAAGCGGTTGGTGATACTGTTCTCCAAGGGATTGCTCCGCACGTCAATCAAGGGCAGATTTCCGATCACGTGAATCTGGCGCGGCGATTTGAAGTATCCGCAAACCGATGGCAGAAAAAAGACCTTGATGCAATGATCGTTGCATATGGATACATACTTTGTAATCCGTCTTTTTCGAACGGTTTCAAATCCCATAACGACTTCCTCCGGACGGTGGATTTGCAGTATGGTATCCAATTCTCCCGTCGTTCCGAGATGAAGAAGCCCTTTAATTGAGAGATTTCCAACATAACCGATGACCTCATATCCAAAATGGCGATTGACCAGGACCTCATCAAGATATGCATTTGCCATTTCCTCACTATCGGTAACCAAAAGAACGCGCTTGATGCTTTTTCTGCTTTGACGAAGATTGCGCAAGAGAAGAATTATCGCGCCTTTCTTGACAGAGAGGATCAATGCGCTCAAAAGATTGCTTCGAAATGCCCAAAGAATATCGTTCTCAAAATCCGCGCCGTTCCTCCCAAACAAAAATGATAAAAGAATAATGCCGAAAAGGATCCCTGCATTGACAGCCAAAATCCGAGATGCAAAAAAGAACCATCCTCTGGTACGCATCCGCGCATAGACATCGTAAGCGTGATAGAAAAAGGAGGTGCTGACACAAAAAAGCGCGATCAGAAAAAAGGCCTTGGCTTCATCGGGCGCTCCGGGAGCGAGATTCTCGAATTGCGAGGAACGGAGAACTGCCGAATAGATTGCAAAGTTGATACAATAATCCAAGAGCCGATCCAATGCAGAAAAAACGGTGTGTACATCCCTGAACGGGCGAATATCCTTTCCTGCCACAATGCTTCTCCTGTCCGTCGAAATTAACGAGGCGAGATCGGTAAAAAAGGCGATGAACCTCAACGGTCCATCGCCTTTTTTGAAAATATGAGAATGAAAATCAGTAGAAGATCTCGATGTTTCGTTTGACGTATGTAAGCATTCTTCCGCGGATGTAACGAGTATTGCCACAAACGAAATCCTTAATTCGGTCCGGCTTGCTTCGATAATTTTCCATAATGAAGCGGAAGGCCTTGACCATCTCCTTTTCCCCACCCTGCTCCAGTGCCTCGCAGATGGAGTTTACGGTTTCGGGGGTCGCATTGTAAAGAAGCTCCCAATAGGCCGGGACGTTCTTATCTGCAAGATCATAGAGCATCTTGTAGGCAAGAAGCGGACGGTAAATACGGCGGTATCCGAGCTTGCGATCGTTTTCCAAAACATCGTTCTGCCAGAGCTGATTTGCGTTTTCGCAGACAAGCGTCAGGAAGAAATTCATTCGCTCGTTGACGATCTGGAAGGTCAGCTCCTCAACGGGAATGTTATGCTTCTTCTTTCGGTCAAACAGGAAAAAGTTCGGCTCGGAATCGCGGGTAATGTAAAGATAGTAGGCGATAAGAGCTGTCAAAAGGATCATAAAGGAAGCGATCAACGAGGTCAAAACCTTTTTATAGGGAGCATTTGCCTGCGGGAGCGCGATGGCAAACAGCAGGATCGCTCCGATCAGACTGATCACACCGATAACGCCGAGGATCAGCGGAAGTTTCTTTTTCAGATTCATGAATCGTATCCTTTCCATGTCATTGATATTGTTTTTCTGATACCAATTATATCATATCTTTGGAAGGATTGCAAGAGCGATTTTCTATTTTTCTGTATTTTCAAAGAGCTTTTTATTGCGTTTGTTGTGTTTCTGTAAATTTTTTGAAATTCTTGACTTTTCCCAGAAAGTATGCTACAATGTAGAAGAAATTATTAGCAAAGAAGGATATGAACTTTGGACAAGAAAAAAAATGGAGGCTTGCTCTTCCGCTTTTTTGATTATAATCGGGCAAACCGTCCCGATGCGGTGGAAGAAGATACCAGACCAACCGTCAAGCGCTATTTCAAGCTCCTTGGAAGACGCTTTTGGAAGCTGGTTTCTTTGAACCTGATGATGATCCCCATGGTGCTTCCCCTGATCCTGATCTTTATTCTCTATACGGGACAGACGATGACTCCTTCCGCTACCGATCCCCTTTTCTCTCAGATCTACGGTGCCGGCTTGCAGGAAAGCTCTCCGATCCTGACGACACTTCTGGATCTCTTCGGTCCGCAAACAAAGATCCCTGCAAGCGGAAATACTTGGTCCTATATTTTGATCGGTGTTTGTATTCTCTTTCTCTTCTTCACCTTTGGTTGGCAAAATGTTGGCGCAACCTACATTCTGCGTAACATGGTGCGCGGCGAACCCGTCTTTATCATCTCGGACTATTTCTATGCGATCAAGCGCAACCTTCGCCAAGGATTCCTGATGGGACTTCTTGACGCATTGATCCTCGTCCTGCTGGGCTTTGATCTGATCTATTTTTCCGGAATGACCGGCTCCTTTGGATTGGACGTTTGCTATTTTGCAATCATTGCGCTGATCATTATCTACTTCTTCATGCGCTTTTATATTTATCTGATGCTGGTTACCTTTGATCTTCCGATCAAGAAGATCTTCAAGAATGCGCTGATCTTCTCCGCGCTCGGCATCAAGCGCAATCTGATGGGGGCGCTGGGAATTATAGGATGGACCGCCGCAAACGTCATTCTCTTCCTACTTCTGATCAATATCAACATTGCCATTCCGTTGATCCTTCCGGTGATCTACTATCTTTCCGTTACGTCCTTTACAAGCGCCTTTGCAGCGTACCCCGTGATTGAAAAATATATGATTACCCCCTATCAGACGGAATCGGATCCCGAATCCGAGGAGGATGTCCTTCCGGAGGAAGAATCTGTATAGAAGATACCTATATTGGGGTGAGCCGCACGGAAACTGCTTCCGACGCTCACCCCACTGCTTTTGGATGGCTCCATGCCATCCTTTTTTAATGTCCAAGCAGCTCGCTTACGGTGACCGGCTCAAAGCCGCGCTCCAGTAGCTTTGGAAGCAAAATTTCCAATGCTGCCGCAGTCCTGCTATTATTTCCGATATAATCGTGCATTAAAATAATATCCCCTGCCTTGACATTGGAAAGCACGCGATCGGCAATGATGTCGGAATCCTTACATTCCCAATCCCGTGTATCCAGGCTCCAAAGAATCAAACTATAATCTCCCAATTCCGTACATTGCTCCACATAGCTGTTCACCTTCCCCTCCGGCGGACGAAAAAGATGCGGTCGATATTCGCATAGCTCCTCCAAAACATCCTCGCATTTATCAAGCTCCTCGGATACCATTCGTTCATCCAAAGAGGCCAGATGGTAATGCGAAAAGGTGTGGTTTCCTACCTCGTGCCCTGCCAAAATGACCTCTCGTGCGGCCTCCGGATAATTTTGAACGTTGATTCCAACCATAAAAAAGGTCGCTCGAACACCGTACTGATTCAGAATTTGCAGAATTCTCTTGGTCTGCTTTGGGTGCGGACCATCGTCAAAGGTTAGTGCGATCTTCATAGAATCGGTTTCTACCCGTCGATACACCTGGATCTGCGCAGATGGAGAGAGAGTCAGTGCGCGAAGCAAAAACAGCACGGAGAAAAGAAACGCCAATCCGGAGCGCGCACTCCATATTCTATTCCTCGGGCAATGCGTTCTCATATCCGGCTCCCGTCAGCTCATCCAGCGTGCCAAAGCGGTATCCCTCGGCCTTTAATTCCCGAATCACGTCCCGAAGAATACACGCATTTGTAGCAGAGGTCGGATGCAGGAGCATGACTTCTCCGTTGTGGGCGTTTTCCAGAATGATCTTCTTGGCACGCTCCGGTGACATTTGCTTTTGATTGTCCCAATCGGGGTAAGCAAAGCTCCAGAAAACCGTTTTGTAGCCTCGTTCCTTTGCCCAAACAAGATTTTCCCGATTAAAGCATCCCTCCGGCGGACGGTAATAGGAAGCAATATTCTTTCCCGTGAGGGCAAGATATTTTTCCTCCAATAAAGCAAGCTCCTCCGAAAAATCCGCATGCTTTAAAAGCGTCATGTTTTTGTGATGTGCCGTATGATTACAGACCGTGTGCCCTTCCTCTTCCATTCGTTTCACCAGCTCCGGATTCTTCTCGATCAGATTGCTCAAAATGAAGAAGGCACCCGGAGCGGCCTCTTCCTGTAACACATCCAAAACCTTTTCCACATTTCCGTTTTCATATCCTGCATCAAAGGTAAGATAGATCACCTTATCATCTGCATTTGGGTCTGTGTGTTTCGGGTCGATATAATAACCGTCCAGCTCTTGAACGAATGCCAACGTTGGATCAACACAAGGCTGAACATGGTCCTTGACGTGGACGCAATACCAATGGTAGCTTTTTTCCTCGGCGTAGGCAGGAGAACCTTTGACAGAAATGAGAACAAGAAAAGACAGAAAGCAAATTGCAATTTTTTTCATCTCAAACTCCCTTCACTTGTTTTTTTGCGTTCAATACAGTTTCCCCGTATTTCTTCTCGAAAAAACCTTGAAAAAAGAACCATGAAAATCAAAAAATAAAAAAAGGGCGTTCCCCAATGCAGATCGCATTGGGGAACGCCCCTGTTTGGTGATTCTATTATTTCGCGGTCGAATCCGTTGCAACTTCCTTGATGCTGGACACAAGACCTGCAATGTTCTGGATCTCAGAGGGAATGATGATCTTGGTAGCCTTTCCGTCGGCAACCTTTTCCAGTGCCTCCAGGCTCTTGATAGCGATCACGCCCTGTGCAGGGTCGGCCTCGTTGATCATCCGGATACCGTCTGCGGTAGCCTTCTGAATAGAAAGAATAGCAGCGGCTTCACCCTCGGCCTCGCGGATCTTGGATTCCTTGATTGCCTCGGCGCGCAGGATCTGCGATTGCTTCTCTGCCTCAGCCTCCAAGATCTTGGATTCCTTCTTACCCTGGGCAACCAGAATGGTAGAGTTCTTCTCGCCCTCTGCACGCAGGATCGCCTCACGGCGCTCACGCTCAGCCTTCATCTGCTTCTCCATGGCATCCTGGATCTCTCTGGGGGGAATGATGTTCTTCAGCTCAACGCGGGTAACCTTAATACCCCAAGGGTCGGTAGCCTCGTCCAGAATGGAGCGCATCTTAGTGTTGATGATGTCGCGGGAGGTCAAGGTGCTATCCAACTCCAGTTCGCCAATGATGTTACGGAGCGTGGTGGCTGTCAGATTTTCAATAGCAGCCATCGGTGTGGTGTGGCCGTAGGCATAAAGCTTGCAGTCGGTGATCTGGAAGAAGACGACGGTGTCGATCTGCATACGGACGTTATCCTTGGTAATTACGGGCTGGGGCGGATAATCTGCGACCTGCTCCATGAGGTTGATACGCTTTGCAATGCGATCAATAAAAGGAATCTTGAAGTGGATGCCCGTACGCCAGGTCTGATGGTAGGCGCCGAGACGCTCGATCAGATAGGCCTTGGACTGCGGAACAATGTGAATGTTGGAAATGAGGATGACAAGAAGAATGCCGATCAGTACGGCGACGACAATTAAAGGTCCCATAGTTGTTTTCCTTTCTGTAATGGTTTATTTTTGTGTACGATCTGCGTTTTGCTTGGAATCGGGCTTGCAGATGAGCTTGACACCCGAGATGTCCTCAACAATGACGAAGCTCCCCTCGGGCAGGACGGTGCGGTCATCGGAGGAACGAGCGGTCCAGACGAGAGAGCGGATCTTTACGCTTCCCGTTTCGTGCAGGTTATCGACTGTTTCCAGAACGATCCCGCGCTCGCCGATGAGGGCATCCGAATTGGAACGGAAGGCCTTTTGGTTTGGCAAATACTTTTTGAAGACCGTCTTGACCAGGATCAGCGAGGCAAGCGAGATCAGCAGGAACGCCAGCAGCTGTACCCAGAACAGATCACAAAAGAACGAGATCACGAGGGCGACGAGTGCTCCGGGAACAAACCAAACGGACACCAGTCCACAGGTCATCCCCTCAACAACGGCGGTCGCGATCGCGACGGCAAGCCAAAACAGCGTATATCCGTTTTCTACGAAAAATTCGAGCATGATTTTCCTCCTTTCGTTGTGGTAATTTAATTATATCACACAGTCACGCGATTGTCAATAGATTTCTTAGAATTTTTTGAAAAATATTTTCATCCTATTACTTCATATTGTGTGGCAATGTTTTCGATTTTGTACGCGCCGGTATCATCCTTCACCACCTTAATGTACTGTGGACGGCTCATACCGCTTCCCACATCGTCACGGAAGGTTCCGTCATTGCGATAGAATTTATATTCCATCTTATACACCTTCCCTCCGTCATTATCGGTGCGATAATAGGAGATCTTCATTTCATAAAGCATTTGCGGCGGAAAGTCTGCAACAGTTCCGTATTTTTTGATATAATTCTGACTCAAGCAGGCGTTGTATGCCTCGGAATCTCCGGAAATGATAATTTGGAGGTAATTGTAAAGGAAACGCACCTCTCCGTCAAAGCTCTCCCACTCATCCTCCGTAATAGAAGTTGAGAAACCGAATCCGGTAGAATCGTAAGCATAGACAACGTCGCGGTTCAGATTGAGGTATCCTTGGTTTTTCATAATATCCCCTGTGTACGTGGGATAGAATTTATATTCCGGAGCTTTTGGCGCGAAGATGGAGGCGGTGATCTTTTCAATCGCAAAAATCAAAAGAAAAAGGAAAAGGATCACGGCGAGGATGGCACCGAATGCGATCAGAATTTTCTTTTTTGTTTTCTTTGCATCCCGAAGCTTTTGCTCGTAAGCGGCTTGCTCGGTAATTTGTTCTTCCGGTATCATAGGAACCCTCCTGATTTTCGAAATCTCTTGCTTTTATTTTACCATATCTTTTTTCCTTTTGCAACACCATTATTATTTTTTTGCAAATAGACCACATTTGTTTGTATTATTTTTGAAAAAAATGGCGCATTTGCTATTGTACTTTTTTCAAGAATATGATATAATATATAGAAATATTATTTATTTCTTTGCGCCGATCAATTTCGGAGTGGATTCCCCGCGATTGTTCCCCGTAGAAAGGACACTCAATGAAATATTTTGTTTTAATTCCGGACGGCATGGCCGATGAAAAAATCGCAGATCTTGGAAATCGCACTCCGATGCAGACGGCAGACAAGCCCAATATGGATCGGCTGGCCGCAAGTGCTCTTGTCGGAACGGTTTCGAACGTGCCCGAAGGCATGGTACCCGAAAGCGATACCGCAAACATGGCAATCCTTTCCTTCGATCCCAAGATCTATTCCAAGGGACGCTCTCCCCTGGAGGCAGTCAGCATGGGCATCGAAATGCAACCGGACGAAACCGCGTACCGTTGCAACGTGGTCACGCTCTCCGATAACGGCGAGCCCTATGAGGACAAGATCATCTTGGATCACAGCGCAGACGAGATCACAACCGCCGAGGCAGACGAGTTGATCAAGACGATCCAGGAAAAGATGGGAAATGATGTCAGACGCTTCTATACCGGCGTCAGCTACCGCCATTGTCTGATTCAAAAGAACGGAAACGATCAATATCCCTTTATGCGTCCGCACGACATTCTCGGAAAGCGAATCGGCGAATATCTTCCCCGCACGGACAACGGCGGCGAGGAATTCTACCGCATGATGAAGGAGAGCTTTGCGATCCTCAATCATCATCCTGTCAACGAGGCGCGCCGCGCCAGAGGTCTGAAGCCCGCGAATTCGGTTTGGTTCTGGAGTCCCGGAAAGAAGCCTCAGCTCCCGAATTTCAAGGAGCGCTGGGGATTGAACGGAGCCGTGATCTCTGCAGTGGATCTGATCAAGGGAATCGGCCTTTGCGCAGGAATGCGCTCGATCGACGTTGAGGGTGCTACCGGAAACGTGCATACCAATTATACCGGAAAAGCGAATGCCGCCATTGAGGCCTTCCGCGACGGAGCTGATTATGTTTACGTTCATGTCGAGGCTCCGGATGAGTGCGGACACCGCGCAGAGCTTGAAAACAAGGTGCTTTCGGTGGAGTTGATCGACAAGAAGATCCTTGCCCCTGTTCTGGAGTACCTTGACGGCTGCGGTGACGACTATCGCGTTATGATCCTCCCCGATCATCCTACGCCCATCCGTGTACGGACGCACACCATGGATCCGGTTCCCTTCCTGATCTACGATCCCAAGCACCCCGAAAACGGCGTGGAGTGCTTTTGCGAGGAAACCGCTGCCTCCTGCAACCGCTATCTTGCAGACGGCTTCCGCTTGATGGAGCTTTTACTGAAAGCCTAATTTACCGAAAGGATTTTACGCACTATGAATCAAGAGCCATTGCTTCCCGAGGAAGATGGCGTAATGCCGTGTCCGGAAGAGCAAGAATCTCCCAAGTCCCCCTTTGGCCTTCGGCTCGCCTCCTCCGTGTTTGACATTGTCGAAATGTTTGCATGGTCGGTATTTGTCGTGATTCTTCTCTTTTCCTTTTTCATGAGGCTTTGCCGTGTGGACGGCTCCTCTATGGAGAACACGCTTTTTGACGGGGAGAATCTTCTGATCTCGGATCTTTTCTACACACCGGAGCAGAACGATATCGTCGTCTTCCATCTGACCGAGCCAACCTCTCCCCCGGACCTGCAAAAGACGCTTGTGAAGCGTGTGATCGCAACCGAGGGACAAACGATCCGTATCGATTTTAGCACCGGAGAGATCCTCATCGACGGAATCCTTTACGATGATCCCTATCACATTCTGAAGGATGGCCACGGTCGTCCGATCGATTCCTATATCAACACTGCGGATTACGTTTATCTCTATACCGCAAACCCCCACTACGATGTGGACAAAAACGTGCTGACCGCTACCGTGCCGGCAGGACATGTGTTCGTTATGGGCGATAACCGAAACTGGTCGCGCGATAGCCGAGATGCTGACATCGCATTTGTTGATGTGCGTTGCATTCTTGGCCGCGCCATCGTCCGCATCAATCCCTTTACTCTGTTCTCGGAGTCCTAAAATTCAGACTTTTTAGAAAGGATGTGATCTTATGCCATCCGAAACCATACAATGGTTTCCCGGTCATATGGCGAAAACGCGCCGTATGATCACGGAAAACCTAAAACACGTCGATCTGGTGATCGAAATTCTGGATGCCCGTATTCCCTATAGCTCTCGGAATCCGGAGATCGCTCGTCTTACGGAAAACAAGCCCACCCTGCTTCTGCTCAACAAGGCTTCCCTTGCCGATCCTGCGCAGGATGCTTCCTGGGTCAAACGTTACACCAATGAAAATACCTTCTGCCTTCTGACCGACTGTGTAACCGGCGAAGGCATGAACCAGCTTGCTCCCACGATTAAAAGGATTCTCGCAGAGAAGCTTCGCCGTTATGAGGAAAAGGGCATGACCGGACGCCGTGTGCGCGCCATGGTGCTGGGTGTTCCAAACGTTGGAAAATCTTCTCTGATCAACCGCATTTGCGGAAACAAAAAGACCAAGGTTGAGAACAGACCCGGCGTCACGTTGGACAAGCAATGGGTTACGACCTCCGTGGGCGTGGATCTGTTGGATATGCCCGGAATCCTTTGGCCCAAGTTCGAGGAGCGCCGTGTTGGAGAAAATCTTGCCCTAACCGGTGCCATCCGTGACGGCGTTCTGGATCTGGAGGCCTTAGCCGTGATCCTCTGCAAGCGCTTGCGCCGTTTGTATCCGGAGTTGCTTTCCACGCGCTATAAGCTTGGGGATATGGAGGCCTATCGCGAGCTCTCCGATTACGATCTGTTTCTTGCCATTGGCAAAAAGCGCGGTTTTCTCGTCAGTGGAGGCGAGATCAATACCGAGCGCACGGCAAACACGCTGATCGAGGAATTCCGTTCCGCAAAGATCGGCCGGATTACGTTGGATCGCTATTCCAAGGAGGAGCTTCCCGATGCTTGATTTTTCCCTGGAGCAAGAGCTGCACGAGAAAGGTTTTACCTCCGTTTGCGGAGTGGATGAGGCCGGTCGCGGTCCCTTGTGCGGACCGGTTGTCGCTGCGGCCTGCATTCTTCCGGACGGCTACGTCCCCGAAGGCTTGAACGATTCGAAAAAGTTAACCGAGAAAAAGAGAGAAAAGCTCTTCGACATCATCCGTGAGAACGCCGTCGCATATTGTATTGCGGAGGCCAGTGTCGAGGAGATCGACCGCATGAATATACTGGAAGCAGACCTTTTGGCCATGCGCCGCGCAATCGACGGGCTTTCGGTTCCTGCTGACCACGCCTTGATCGATGGGAACATTGCACGCGATTTTCAAATTCCGGCAACCGCCGTCATTCACGGCGATGCCATCAGTCCAAGCATTGCCGCGGCCTCGATTTTGGCTAAGGTCACACGTGATCGGCTTTGCCTGGAGCTGGACCAAGCATACCCACAGTATGGAATTGCCAAGCACAAGGGGTACGGAACGAAGGCGCATATGGATGCTCTGCGCCTACACGGCCCTTCCCCCATTCACCGCAAGCAATTCATCCGCTTTTTAGAGAAGAAATAATGCTATTTCGCACCACGAAAGAGATCGGCGATTGGGGTGAACGCTTGGCGGCACGCTTTCTGCGCCGCCGCGGCTACCGAATCAAAGCAATGAACTATCGCTCGGGAAAGTATGAGATTGATCTTGTGGCTGAGGGATGGCGTGACATTGCGTTTGTTGAGGTCAAAACAAGAAGCTATCATCGCAAGGATTGGATGACTGCACCGCCGCCCGGTATGGCGGTTCGTGAGGAGAAACAACGCTTTACCCGCGCCGCTGCGCAACGGTATCTCTTTGAGAACCCGACGCACAAGCAACCGCGAATGGATGTGATCGAGATCTTTCTTGAAAAAGTCCCCGAAGGAACGCGCCCGCGCGTCTTGGCGATCCACCATTTCAAAGCAGCCTACTGAGTCGGAGGTCGTTTATGAAGCTTTCCTTATTTGATCTGCATTGCGATACTGCCTTTCGGATGTTGACCGAGAAGCAACCTCTTGAAAGAAATACCTTTGCCGTGTCCTTGGAAAAATCCGAAGGCTTTGCGCAGTACATTCAAGTCATGGCGCTTTGGATCGACCGACGTTTGACGGATGATGAGGGCTGGAGCAGCTTTTGGAGCATGCTCAAAAACCTCCAAAACGATCCCGCGATCCTGAACGAAAGGGCGCATTTAACCACGTTCTGTCCCGAACGTAATGATATGAGTTAACGTGTTACCAGTATAAGTTTAAACAGTCTTCTGCCCAATCTTCGGGAATAGAAAACTGTTTCATAATTGCATCTTTAGTTTGTTCTCTGTTCATATTAATGAGTTTATAAGCTTCAATTGCTCCTTTGATTTCAGCATCCCTTTTCT